>JANMPW010000262.1:0-16886 GCA_031370065.1 Acidobacteriota bacterium | reverse complement strand
AGAAGGTGGATCGGCGCCCGCGACTCGGCGCCGGCCGCCCTCACCTCTCCGACCTCCACGTCCAGAAATCCGCGCTCGACGCGCCGCACGCGTCCTGCCGCCTCCCGCCCGCTGCCATCCACGAGCACCACGGCGTCGCCGGCCGCGACCCTGCGCGCCCGCGCGTGGGCCGCTTCCTCGCCCCCGACCCGGCAGGCAGAGCCCGCCTCGGGCAGCGTGTCGACGATCAGGCGTGCGCCAGGCAAAGGCTGATCCACTCGTCCTCCGTGCGCCGTCCGTCGAGCTTCCAGCGACCGGTGCGCATCTTTGCGAGCACCGCGTGCTCGCGGTCCCGCGTGACGCCCGACAGAACAACTCGGCCCCGCCGGGCGGCAGACCCGAGCAGACGCCGTGCCTCGGGCAGGATCTCTCCGGCGAGCATGTTGGCCACGACGAGGTCGAATTTCCCCACGCACGCAGCCAGGGGCCCGGCGAAGAGGCGCACGCGATCGCCGAAGGAGTGGCGGGCGAGGTTCTCGCGGGCGACGAACACGGCCTCCGGGTCGGTGTCGAGGCCCACGGCCAGGCGGGCGCCAAGGGCGGCCGCGGCCAGGGCGAGGACACCGGAGCCCGTCCCAACGTCGAGCACGATCCGCCCTTCGATCGCTTCGTCCTCGAGCGCGAGCAGCGCCAGTCGGGTCGAGGCGTGACTGCCCGTGCCGAAGGCCTGCGAGGCGGGCACGCGCAGGGAAATCCGCCCTTCCGGCGCCTCGGCGTGGGACGGTTTGCCCGGCTCGATCCACAGACGCCGGCCAACGGGAAACGGCTGCGAAGCCGCGCGATAGACCTCGAGCGGGTCGCCTTCGGAAATGTCCGTCGTCAGAGCGTGGCGGACCTTGCACGTCCGCAGCGCCTCCGCGGCCCGGCGCGCCGCGGCCGCATCACGGAAGAAGGCGACGAGATCCTTGCCCGCGTTCTCGAATCCGAGAGGATCGTGGAGGTACAGGAGCCCGAGCACGGCGTCGTCGCCGGACTTTTTGGGGACGAGCAGGCGGCTGTAGCACGGCCGCGGGCGATTCACGAGAAGATCTTCTTCGCCTTCCGAAACACTCCTTTTCCCTTGCCGACCGGCGCGCCGGTCAGCTCGGCGTACTTGCGCAGAAGGTCCTTCTCGTCCTTCGACGGGGATTCCGGGACGTGAACGTTGACCCGCACGACGAGGTCGCCGCGCCCGTTGCGGCCGAGGCGGCCCATGCCCTTGCCCCTCAGGCGCAGCTCGGACCCGACCGGCGTGGCTGGTGCGACGCTGAGCTCGTCCGCGCCCTCGAGCGTCGGGACGGACACCTCGCCGCCGAGCACCAGAGTCGGAAACGGAAGATCGAGGCTCACGAAGATGTCGTCGCCTTCGCGCGAGAAGACATCGTCCTGCGCGACCGTCAGTACGACATAGAGGTCGCCGGCCGGACCGCCGTTGGGGCCCGCATCGCCCTCGCCCGTCAGTCGCAAGCGCGAGTTCGACTCCACGCCCGCGGGAATGCGGATCGTCATGTCCTTCTTCGCACGCCGACGCCCCTCGCCCCGGCATTCGGCGCAGGGGTGCTCGATGATCTGGCCCTCGCCGTGGCAGCCCGGGCACGGGCGCATGACGGTGAGGAAGCCCTGGGATACGCGTTGCCGTCCCCGGCCGCCGCAGGCAGGGCACGTTTTCGGTTTCGTGCCCGGCCGGGCGCCGCTGCCCTCGCACGCCTGGCAGCGTTCGAGGCGCGAGATCGCGATGGGCGCCTCAACCCCGAACGCGGCGTCACGGAACGCGATCGTCATCCGATAGACGAGGTCGCTGCCCGCCATCGGCCCCGGCGCACCGCCGAAGCCTGCGCCGGAGGCGAAACCGAAGAGGCCGCCGAAAAGGTCGGAGAGATCCCCAAAGCCCGAGGCGTCGAATCCCGAAAAGCCCCCGGCACCAGCCGCGCTCGACAACACGCCCGCGTGCCCGAAGCGGTCATAGCGCTCGCGCTTGCTCGGGTCCGACAGCACGGCGTAGGCCTCCGAGGCCTCCTTGAACTTCTCGGCCGCATCCGGATTGTTGGGATTGCGGTCCGGGTGGTACATCAGCGCGAGCTTCCGGTACGAGGACTTGAGCTCCGCGGCGTCCACGTCGCGCTCGACCGCAAGGACTTCGTAATAGTCGCGTTGGCTCATGGATTTCAGTCTCTGTGGTCTGTCGTTCTCAGTCTGGGGTCACGCCGGCAACACCTGTGGCCTGTTCCCGAATACAGACTACAGACCACGACCGACTAACTCGCGGCGGCTCCGCCGGCACCGGCCCGCTGCAGCATCACGCGGGTCAGCACCTTGGACACGCCCTGCATGTCGAAGATCGCCTCGTTGAAGGCTTCCCGAGACTCGCCGCCCGCGATCTCGCGGGAGCGCCGAAGCGTCTCCTCGATGCGCTGCCGCTCGTCGTCGGCGAGCGCGGCGCCGAATTCGGAGAGCACGCGCTCGTTGGACGCGATCATCCCCTCGAGCCGGTTCTTGATCGTGGCGATCTCGCGCCGATCGTGGTCGGCCTCGGCGAAGACCGAAGCGTCCTTGATGATCTTGTCGATCTCGTTCTGCGACAGGCCGCCCGCCGGGTTGATCTGCAGGCCCTGCGCCTTCCCGGTTGCGAGGTCGCGCGCCGACACGCTGACGATGCCGTTCGAGTCGATCGCGAACGTGACCTCGATCTGCGGCACCCCGCGGGGCGCCGTCGGGATGCCGACGAGCTCGAAGCGGCCGAGCGACTTGTTGTCCTTGGCGATTTCGCGCTCGCCCTGGAGGACGTGGATCTCGACGACCGACTGATTGTCCGCGACCGTCGTGAAGACCTTCGTGTTCTTCGTCGGAATCGTGGAATTGCGCTCGATGAGCTTCTCGAAGACGCCGCCGTGCATCTCGATACCGAGCGAAAGCGGCGTCACGTCGAGGAGGACGACGTCCTTGATCTCGCCCTTCAAGACGCCGCCCTGGATGGCCGCGCCGATCGCGACGACCTCGTCCGGGTTGATGTCCCGGTTGGGCTCGCGGCCGAAGAGCTCCGCCACCATCCGCTGCACCTTGGGCGTCCGGGTTTGACCGCCCACCAGGATCACCTGGTCGACGTCGGAGGGCTTGAGCCCTGCCGCCGAGAGTGCGTCCAGGCAGGGCGCCGCCGTCCGGTCGATCAGGTCGGCGACGAGCGACTCGAAGCGCTCGCGCGTCAGCGTGCGGTTGATGTGCTTGGGGCCCGAGGCGTCCGCGGAGATGAACGGCAGCGTCAGCGTCGTCTCGGTCGCCGTCGAGAGCTCGCACTTGGCCTTCTCCGCGGCTTCCTTGAGCCGCTGGAGGGCCATGCGGTCTTGCCGCAGGTCGATCCCGGTGGACTTGCGAAAGTCGTCGAGGAGCCAGTCCATGATCTTCTTGTCGAAATCCTCGCCGCCGAGGTAGGTGTCGCCGGCCGTGGCCTTGACCTCATAGATCCCGTCGCCCAGCTGCAGGATCGAGATATCGAAGGTGCCGCCCCCGAGGTCGTACACCGCGACGGTCTCGCTGCCCTTGCGATCGAGGCCATAGGCGAGCGATGCCGCCGTGGGCTCGTTGATGATGCGCAGGACCTCGAGCCCCGCGATCCGCCCCGCATCGCGCGTAGCCTGGCGCTGCGCATCGTCGAAGTACGCCGGCACCGTGATGATCGCTTCGGTGATCTCCTCGCCGAGCGCCTCCTCGGAGAATTCCTTGATCTCCCGCAGGATGAACGCCGAGATCTCCTCGGGGCTGTACTCGCGCGTCCGCGCGCGGATCTTCACGTCGCCGTTGACCGCGCGGACGATCTCGTAGGGAAGCACCTCGCGTGCGTGCTGGGTCTCGTCGGCTTCGTACTTGCGCCCGACCAGCCGCTTGACCGCGAAGACGGTGTTCATCGGATTCGTAATCGCCTGGCGCTTGGCGATCTGCCCCACGAGGCGCTCGCCGTCCTCCGTGAATCCGACGATCGAGGGCGTCGTGCGGCTACCCTCCCGGTTCGTGAGGACCTGCGGCGTGGCGCCCTCGACCACGGAGACGCAGCAGTTCGTCGTGCCGAGGTCGATGCCGAGGATCTTGCCCACGATGCCCTCCTTACCCGTTCCCGCCGGATTCGCCCTTACGCACGGCCACCTTGACGAATGCCGGTCGGATGAGCCGGTCGTTCAGGAAGTACCCCTTCTGGAGCTCCGCGAGGATCGTGTTCGGAGGGACCGCGTCCGTCTCTTCGGTCGTGACCGCCTCGTGCAGGTTCGGGTCGAACGCGCCGGACGTGTCGATCGGGATCAGGCCGTACCGCTTCCAGAGCTCCGCGATCTGCTTGCGGATGATCACGACGCCCTGCCCGAAGTCGCTCTCGAGGTCCGCGGGGCGGCCGTGCTCGAGCGCGCGCTCGAAGTTGTCCATCACCGGAAGGAAGTCGTGCACGAAGCCGGCGAGCGCGATCTTGAAGTACTCCTGGCGCTCGCGCTCGCTGCGCTTCTTGTGATTCTCGAACTCGGCGAGCTTGCGGACGTACCGGTCCTTGAGCTCCTCGAGGTCCTTCTGCAGCGAATGGACCTTCTCCTGCGCCGCGGTCAGCGCGGCCGCCTCTTCCTGTGCGAGCGCGACGTCGAGCGAATCGCCCGAGTCCTGGACCTCGATCAGGTCCTCGTCTGGGCCCGGGGAGCGATCCCGGCCGCTCATTCCGCTCCACCGCCGGACAGGGTGTCTTCCCGCCGGTCGAGCCGCTCGGAAACGGCCCGGCCCAGCAGCTCGACGACGGGGATCACGCGCGTGTACTCGCGGCGCGCGGGTCCGATCACACCCAGCATTCCCGTCAGTGTCTCTCCCGTGCCGTAAGAGGTCAAGACTGCCGAGAGCCGCGGGTCGACGGCGTGGTCGTCCTCCGAGCCGAGAACGACGCTGGTGCCGGGGGAATCCAGGTAGCGCGACACCAGGTCCAGGACCCGCGCCTTTTCGTCGAACGCCTGAAAGATCTTCTTCAGGGAGAAGACGTCCGAGAACTCCGACTTCTCGAGAAGGCGAGCCGTTCCGTCGAAGAACAGGCTCTCCTCCGCGTCCTGCTTCTCGAACGCCCGGCTGGCCAGCGCCCCCGCCCGGTCGATGATCCGATCCGCCTCGGCCCTCTCGCGCGCCATCGCGGCGACCAGCCGGCGACGCACCTCGTGGAGCGTCAGCCCACCGTACTGCCGGGTCAGGCGCTCGGAGAGAGAATCGAGCTCCGCGGGCGTGTAGGCGACGTCGGTCTCGAGGACTCTGGAAATGACGACATCCGGGTCGTTGACCTGCACCACGAGGATCTTTCCCGGCGCGACCGCCAGGAAGCGCAGGCTCTTCACCACGGTGTGCAGCGCGTCCGGCGCCACGACGAACCCAACCTCTCCCGAGAGCTGCGAGAGCAGGCGGGAGGCCGCGGTGAACAGGTGACTCACGTCCCCGCCGGCGAGGTCGAGGTCCGCGTCCACCTGTTCCCGCACGTCATCGGCGACCTTGCGCTGCCGCATGAGCTCGTCGATGTAGAGGCGATACGCCCGGTCCGTGGGAACGCGGCCGGCGGAAGTATGGGGCTGCGCGAGATACCCGCCGTCGGTCAAGTCTGCCATGATGTTGCGGATCGAAGCCGGCGAGAGCGCAAATCGGTCGCACTTGAAAAGCGTGCGCGAGGAGACCGGGCGGCCGGTGTCCACGTGGACCCGGATGATCTCCTTCAGAATCGCGCGGCTGCGGACGTCGAGCCCGGACATTAGCAGTCTCTCCTTGGGAGTGCCAATGATAGCAGAGACGGCAAAAGACGAGAGACGGGAAACGGGAAACGGGAGAATACACTCGAGCCATGGCTGGCACAGACGTTCTGGAGAGTCGCGTCGCGCTGGTTGGTCCCGGAAGGGCCGGGCGCGCGTTCGCGCGATCGTGGATGAATGCCGGCGGGCGCATCGCAACCGTGGTCGGGCGTAAGCCGCTAGAGTCCTCCGATGTTTCGGGTCTCCCGGTTCTTTCCGTCGAGACGAGCGCGTTCGAGCCGTGCGACGTCGTCGTGCTCGCCGTACCGGACGATGCAATCAGCTCCGTCGCGACGCGGCTGGCAGGAAAGCTTCCCTGCCGCTATGCCCTGCACCTGTCCGGAGCGATCGGCAGCGAGGCCCTCGCGCCGTTTGCCCGCAACGGGGCCGAGGTCGCCTCCCTGCATCCGGTCCGGCCCTTCACCGGAGCCGGGGACGAGGACTGGCGAGGCGCCTTCGCCGCGGTGGAAGGCCAACCCCGGGCGGTCGCCGTCGCCGAATCCATCGCCGCGGCCGTCGGCGCGCACCCCCACCGGCTCGCGTCCGGCAATCGCTCGCTCTACCATGCCTCCGCGACGCTCGCGGCGGGCGGAGCCGCCGCCGTCGTCTCGATCGCCGTCCGCGGTTGGGTGGCCGCGGGCATTCCGGAGGACGTCGCGCGGGAGACGCTCGCCGGCCTCGCATCGCGCGCCACCGCCGCGGTGGCTGCACGGAGCTTCTCGCAAGCGTTCACGGGAGCCGTGGCGCGGCGGGACGCCGGCACGGTCCGCGCGCACGTCGACGCGCTCGCCGACGATCCACGGACGCTGGCGCTCTACCGCGTGCTTGCCGAGGAGATCCTGCGCCGGTCAGACGGCGTTGGGCGCGAGCCCGAGATCCGCGCCATCCTTCACGGCCACGAATCCGACGGTTAGCACCCTCTCCGTCTCGTCGTAACCCTCTCAGGGTGTTACAATTTCCACAAGCCGCCGCGTCGCGCGCCGGCGGAAGCGGAAGCAGGATGGTTTTCTTCAACTACGCCACGATGCAGATGGCGGCCAAGGTCGTGTACTACGGCCCGGGCCTATGCGGGAAGACTACCAACCTGCACCATATCTACGGCCGGACGGCGCCCGGCTCGCGCGGCGAGATGGTGTCGCTCGAGACGGAAACGGACCGCACCCTCTTCTTCGATCTTCTCCCCCTCGACGTGGGCGTGATCGGCGGATTCAAGACGCGCGTGCAGCTGTACACCGTCCCGGGCCAGGTCTTCTACAACAC
This sequence comes from Acidobacteriota bacterium, assembly GCA_031370065.1. Classification (GTDB taxonomy): domain Bacteria; phylum Acidobacteriota; class Thermoanaerobaculia; order UBA5066; family Gp7-AA6; genus DAHUXD01. Next base: position 9,825 of record JANMPW010000262.1, on the reverse strand, counting down.
GACGCGCAAGCTGGTCTTGAAGGGCGTGGACGGCATGGTCTTCGTGGCCGACTCGCAGCGCGCGATGAAGGACGCCAACGTCGAGTCGCTCGCCAACCTGAGGGCGAACCTGGCAGAGATTGGGATCAAGCTCGACGAGATCCCGCTCGTGTTCCAGTACAACAAACGCGACCTCGCGAACATCCTTTCCGTCGAAGAGCTCGAGGAGAGCCTGAACGCCCAGCGCCAGCAGGAGAGTTACGAAGCGTGCGCCGTGCTCGGGCAGGGAGTCTTCGAAACACTCAAGGCGATTTCGCGGCTCACGCTGCGCTCGCTCAAGAAGCGCATGCTCGGGGACGACAAGCCGCCTCCAGGCAAGTCCGCCGCCGCGCCGTCCCCCGCCGCAAAGCTCAAACCGTCCGCGCCGCCTCCCCCGGCCCTTTCCCGGCCCGTCATCGCCCAGAAGACCGCCGAGATCGAGGACACGCTCGACGTCGATCCCGGCACGTTTTCCGCCGAGCCGGCGCCCCCGGCCCTGGCACACGAGCTCAATCAGCCGCCCTCGACCTTCGACGGCGGTGACTCCGAGACGGTCCAGGAGTTCGAGCAGGCACTCGACTCCCTCGATGCGCCGTTGCCGGAGCGCGCGGCGCACGCCGCGACACCGGAGGCGGAAATCGCCGACGTGTCTTTCGCGGAGGCCGAAGAGGCGGAGCCCGAGAAGGCCATCGATAAAGAGGTCCGCCACGTCAAGGTCGGGTCCAACATCGACATCCTCGCGGAGCTGGAGAAGCTGCGCAAGACGTCTACCGCCACCGCGCCCGCCGTCGAGAACAAGCGGCGCCGCGCCGCGGCGGGCATCTCGGTCGACGACCTGCTCGCCTCGAGCCTCAACCACCGCAAGGAAGTCAGCAAGGTCTTCGAGGTGCAGGTCCCCAAGCGCCAGCTCGCCCAGGGCCACCGGGTGACCGTCGGGCTGCGTTTCGAAGACCGGCAGGGAAACGCAATCGGCGAGGGACAGGACTTCCCGATCGAGCTTCAATCGAGGAGCGACATCGAGAAGCTCCTGCTTTCGCTGAAATTTCACATACTGGGCAAGTAGCGTCACGGCTCCGAGAGCCGGGAGCCTGACGGCGCTGTGACCCACCGCACTGTCCTCGGCTCAAGACACTGTCCCGGAAAGGCTTTGCAATTGCGGGCCCCGGCGGTTTACCATTTTTTGATGCGTTTGCCGTCGCGTGTACTGCCTGGGGGGCTTGCCGTCTTCGCTGCGCTCGCGGCCGGCGCCGGCTGCGCCACGGCCCCGCAGAAGTCCGCCGCTCTGCCTGCGCCGCCCGCGTCCGCGGCCGACGAAGCGACCGTCCGCGCCACCGACGCGTTCACGCTCGGGCGCGAGGCGGCCCTTGCGGGCGACTTCGAGTGCGCGCGCCTCTACTTCAGCGCCGCCATCTCCGCGGTCCGGCCCGCCGGGGAACCCTCCCCTTCCGGCCCGCGGCTCGAGTTCTCTTACGAATTGTGGGACGGGATCCAGCGCTACGAAGCTCTGGCCGGAGCCACGGAAGAGGCCGGCACGTCGCACGGGCAGATCTCGCCCGAGCTGGCGGAAATCGATGCCCCCACCGCCACGCCCGAGGACATCTCGGCGGCGCGGGAGGAGGTCGCCTCGGCGATCCCGACGGTCTCCTCCGATGTTCCCATCGTCGTCAACGACTCCGTGCTGCGCGTCCTCGCGGCGTTCCAGAGCGCCAACCTCCACGGCAAGATCGCCGCGGGGCTCTCGCGCTCCGGCCGCTACGTTCCGATGATCCAGCAGATCTTCGCCGAAGAGGGGCTCCCCCAGGACCTCGCGTGGATCGCCTTCATCGAGTCGTCTTTTCTGCCCCACGCCCGCTCTCCACGATCCGCGCACGGCATCTGGCAATTCATGCCGCGCACCGGCCGGCAGTACGGGTTGAAGTCCAACGGCGTGGTCGACGAACGCAGCGACCCGGAGAAGGCCACCCGCGCGGCCGCGAAGTACCTCTCCTACCTGCACGAGATCTTCGGAGACTGGTACCTCGTCATGGCAGCCTACAACGCCGGCGAGGGCAAGATCCTGCGAGCGATGGAGAAGACCGGGGCACGCGATTTCTGGCAGCTCGCCGGGACCTCGGCCATCCGCCGGCAAACCCAGAACTACGTGCCGGCTTTCCTGGCGTCGGTCCTGATCTCGAAGGACCCGACCCACTACGGATTCGATGTCGCCCTCGAGCCGCCGATCGCGTTCGAGATGGTGCGCCTCGTTCGCCCCGTCGACCTCGGGACGCTGTCCAGCGCAGCGGATCTCTCGCTCGAAGAGCTCCAGGCCCTGAATCCCGAGCTGCGCTCTCCCGTGACGCCGCGCCAGGACGAAGGGTATGAGCTCAAAGTTCCCCCGGGCACGCGGGAATCCGTGCTGCTCGCCTTCGCGGCGGCGCCGACCGCGAAGCTCCCATCCTTCAAGACGCACGTCGCGAAGAAGGGCGAGACGCTACCCCGCATCGCGAAGCGCTACGGCGTTTCCGTCACGGCGCTCGCGTCGGCCAATTCCCTCTCGACGCGCTCCAATGTCTCCCGCGGGGAGGAGATCCTCATCCCACAGAAGGTCGCCTCTGTTTCCAGGGGCGCGAAGGCCTCGAAGACGAAGAAGACCAACGCGGCCAGGGTCACGAAGGCCGCAAGCGCCTCGCCCAAAACCTACAAGGTCAGGAATGGTGACACGCTCTACCGGATCGCGCTCCATCACGGGGTGACGGTCGCCGAGATCCTCGCGATCAACAGCCTGGGCGGTACGCCGTCGATCAGAGCGGGCGATCAGCTGGCGATTCCTGCCCGAGGCAAGTAAGCCCCCGACTCCCCCCAACTCCTGCTAAGATCTCTCTGTCCTCATCCGATCAGGCGCTCCTCGGCCCCGAGGAGGCCCGATGCTCGCCCGGATCAATTCCGCAGCCACTCTGGGTCTCGACGCCCGCATTCTGGACGTCGAGGTCGACGCCTCAGGCGGCGTACCCCGGTTCACGATCGTCGGTCTGCCCGACACCAGCGTTCGTGAGGCCCGCGAGCGCGTTCGCTCAGCCTTGAAGAACTGCGGCTTCTCGCTTCCCGGCGGGGCCGTCACGGTCAACCTCGCCCCGGCCGACTTCCGAAAGTCGGGTGCGGCGCTCGATCTTCCGGTCGCGATCGGCCTGCTCTGGTTGCTGGGGGTGCGATCCGCCTGCGCCGCGCGCCGGGTCTTCGTCGGGGAGCTGGGACTCGGCGGCGAGGTGCGGCCCGTCCGTGGGGCCCTCTGCCTGGCACTGGCCGCGCGGGAAGCCGGGTTCGACGAGATCGTCCTTCCGGCCGAAAATGCCGCGGAGGCCGCCGCGATCGGTGGGATCCGGGTCGTCCCCGTCGAGCACCTGGCCGGAGCCATCGAGCACGTCGCGGGCAGACGAACCATCCCGGCGGCCCGGGCATCGGCTGCCCGGCCAACGGGGCTCGCGGGCCCCGACTTCTCCGACCTCCTGGGGCAGGCCGTCGCCCGTCGTGCGGCCGAGATCTCCGCAGCCGGCGGGCATCATCTTCTCTTGACGGGTCCGCCGGGAGCGGGCAAGACCATGCTGGCCCGCCGCCTGCCGGGGATCCTGCCGCACCTGACCGCGCCGGAAGCAATCGAGGTCACACGCATCCACTCCATCGCCGGGGCGCTGCCGCCCGGGTCCGGCCTCCTCGCGGCGCCCCCCTTTCGCGCCCCGCACCACGGCATCTCGAGCGCCGGCCTCGTCGGAGGGGGAGCCCGACCGACGCCCGGCGAGGCTTCGCTCGCCCACCGCGGCATCCTATTTCTCGACGAGCTGCCCGAGTTCCGGCGCGATGCGCTCGAAGCGATCCGGCAGCCGCTCGAGGAGCGCCGCCTTTCGGTCGTCCGAGCGCAGGGCGCGGCGGTCTTCCCCTGCGACGTGCTACTGGTCGCGGCGATGAACCCCTGTCCCTGCGGGTTCCTCGGCGATCCGCGGCACCCGTGCGCCTGTGACCCCCGCGATCGCAGCCGCTACGCGCGCAAGCTCTCAGGCCCGTTGCTCGATCGCATTGATCTTCACGTGACGATGGCAGCCGTGCCGTGGAAGGATCTCGCCGGCGCAGTGAGGGGCGAAGATTCCGCGAGCATGCGATTGCGCGTTGCGGACGCGAGGCAGCGCGCGGCCTCACGGCGACCAGCCGTTTCCGGGTTTCGGAACGCGGACCTCTCTGCACAGGAACTTGGGCAATATTGTGCGCTCGATGAGCAAGGCCTGCTTCTGCTCGAGAGAGCCGTCGCGCGGCTCGGTCTGTCCGTTCGCGCCGTGCATCGGGCGCTTCGGGTCGGGCGCACGATCGCGGATCTGGCGCAAGACGAACGCGTTACCCCCGCGCACCTGGCCGAGGCGTTTTCCTTTCGCGCCCCGGCCCTCGTGTCGTCCTGCCCGAACGAGCAGGTTGACACCCGCGGGAGGGCTACATAGGATCGCACCTAACTCCGAGGGCTTCGAAGCCTTCGGTTCTGTCACTCTGCTCAAGCGGTCCCGCGGCGTAGTCGGACAGGGTCTGCCCGCGAGGCGGCGCAAGTGAGGCGAGACGGTGAAAAAGTACAACACGATCATCTTCGTCCCCCACGCCCGGGCGCGCTTCCGCAAGTTGACGATCTCCACTCGATTCCTCGGCTTCTGCGCAGTTGCCACCGCGATCCTTCTCGTCGCCGCCGTCGCCTTCGGATGGGCGTTCTTCGCGTCTTCCGCGAGCGACCGCCAGTTCCGGCTCGCGATGGCCGATAACGAGCGCCTGCGCGCGGCCACGGCTATGCTTCACCAGCGCCTCGACGGCCTCTCGAAGCAGATGTCGGACTTCGAGGCCCGCACCCGGCGCCTGGCGATCGTGGCGGGTCTCTCCGACTCCGTGCGCTTGGGGCTGGGCGGCCCACGATCGACGGGCAGCCAGTCGGACACGCTGGCAAACGAGAGCGCGCTGCTCTCGTCGCGGCTAGCGGCTCTGGAAGGCCAGTTCTCCCGCCGCTCGGCGCTCATCGCCTCGACGCCGACGGTCTGGCCCGTCCACGGCGCCGTGAATTCCGGTTTTGGCGCACGTTCCGACCCCTTTAACGGCCTGCCGGCCTTCCACGAGGGCGTGGACATTTCGACCGCCCGCAGCGAACCGGTGCTCGCCACTGCGGACGGCATCGTGCTCCGCAGCGGCTGGGCGGGTGAATACGGCAAGGCGATCGCGATTGCCCACGGAGACCGCTACGAGACGCTCTACGGCCACCTCGAGGAAACGCTGGTGACCGAGGGACAGAAGGTCCGCCGCGGCGACCGGGTCGGCCTCGTCGGCTCGACCGGCCGCTCAACGGCGCCCCACCTCCACTACGAGGTCCATGTCGACGGCAGGGCGGTCAATCCGCTCGAATACATACTGGAGTCCCGGTAGTCCCCCTGCCCTTTTTCCGACTCACGAATCCGAAATAGACTGAGGCCGTTATGGTGTTAACGGCTTAATCATGATTGACCGCCTCCTCGCCAGGGTCTTCGGCACCCAGCACGAGCGCGACATCAAGAAGATGTTGCCGCGCGTGGAGCGCATCAACGCGCTCGAGCCGGCGATCAAGGCCCTCTCGGACGAAGCCCTGAGCCGCAAGACCGCTGAGTTCCGGGCTCGCATCGCCAAGGCCCTCGAGGGCCTCCACGAGGAGGACGTCAAAGCCGCCCGGGTCGCGGTGCTCGACGGGCTTCTGGAGGAGGCCTTCGCTGTCGCCCGGGAAGCCTCCGTCCGCGCCCTCGGCCTGCGCCCCTTCGACGTCGAGCGGATCGGTGGCATCGTCCTCCACTCCGGGAAGATCGCCGAGATGAAGACAGGCGAAGGCAAGACGCTCGTCGCGACGATGCCCGTCTACTTGAACGCCCTGACCGGACGCGGCGTCCACGTCGTGACCGTCAACGACTATCTCGCCCGACGCGACGCGGAGTGGATGGGCCGGATCTACAAGTTCCTGGGCCTGACGGTCGGCTGCATCCAGAACAGCCTGCTCGACGACGAACGCAAGTTGGCCTACGCCTGCGACGTCACCTATGGAACCAACAACGAGTTCGGCTTCGACTACCTGCGCGACAACATGAAGTTCGAGCTCGAGAACATGGTCCAGCGCGGCCACGTGTTCGCCATCGTGGACGAGGTGGACTCAATCCTGATCGACGAGGCGCGCACGCCGCTCATCATCTCGGGCCCCTCCGAAGAGAACACCGACGTCTACTTCAAGTGCAACCGGGCCATCCCCCACCTCGTCAAGGGCGCCGAGGAAAAGGACAAGTACGGCAACAAGTCGACGACCGGGGACTACCTCGTGGACGAGAAGGCGCGCACCGCCGTCCTCACGGAGGAAGGCGTGGCGAAAGCCGAAAAATTCCTCGGCATCGACAACATGTACGAGATGCAGAACATCGACCTCCTGCACGGGGTCGAGCAGGCGCTGCGGGCCCACGCGCTCTACAAGCGCGACGTGGACTACATGATCAAGGACGGCCAGGTCCTGATCGTGGACGAGTTCACCGGGCGCGTACTGCCGGGTCGCCGCTGGTCCGACGGCCTGCACCAGGCGGTCGAGGCCAAGGAAAACGTCAAGATCGAGCGCGAGAATCAGACGCTCGCGACGATCACGCTCCAGAACTACTTCCGCCTGTACGAGAGGCTCGCCGGCATGACCGGAACCGCCGACACGGAAGCGGCCGAGTTCCACCAGATCTACAAGCTCGACGTCGTGGTCGTCCCCACCAACCAGCCGATGATCCGCGCAGACAACCAGGACGTCGTCTACGCGTCGGAGCGCGAGAAGTACGAAGCGGTGGCCGACGAGATCGTCCAGCTGCGCGACAAGGGCCAGCCGGTCCTTGTGGGCACGGTGTCGATCGAAAAGTCCGAGCGCCTGTCCGACCTGCTCAAGCAGCGCCGCGTTCCGCACGTCGTCCTGAACGCGAAGTTCCACGAGAAGGAAGCCGAGATCGTCGTGCAGGCCGGCCGATCCGACGCCGTCACGATCGCCACAAACATGGCCGGCCGCGGCACCGACATCGTGCTCGGCGGCAACGCCGACGCCGTCGCCACGCACGAGCTGCGCGAGATCCAGGACCCAGCGGAATTCGAACGCCGCGTGGCCCGGCTCCGCGAGACCTGTGCCGAGGACAAGAACAAGGTACTCGCCGCCGGCGGCCTCCACATCATCGGCACCGAGCGCCACGAATCGCGCCGCGTCGACAACCAGCTGCGCGGGCGCTCGGGACGGCAGGGCGACCCCGGCTCCTCGCGCTTCTACCTGTCGCTCGAGGACGACCTGATGCGGATCTTCGGGTCCGACCGGCTGCAGAACATCATGCGGCGGCTCGGCATGGAGGAAGGCGTCCCGATCGAGCACGGCATGGTCTCCCGCTCGATCGAGCGCGCGCAGAAGCAGGTCGAGGCCCGGAACTTCGAGAGCCGCAAGCACCTGCTCGAATACGACGACGTCATGAACCGCCAGCGCGAGGAGATCTACGGCATGCGCCGTGGAATCCTCCGCGGCGAAACCGCACGCGACCACGTCCTCGGACTGGCCGAGACGATCCTCGACTACATCCTCGGACGGCACCTGAACGAGGACAAGGACCCGCAGGAGTGGGCCCTGGCGGCCTGCGACCTCGACCTCCAGGAGTACTTCGGCCTGAAGGTCGGCTCCTTCGCCTACGCGGAAAAGGGCAGGGACCAGATTCGCGAAGAGCTCTGGACGGGCCTGCTCGCCGTCTACGACCGCAAGCAGCAGATCCTCGGCCCGGAGATGATGCGGACGCACGAGAAATTCGTGATGCTGCAGGTCGTCGACCAGCAGTGGAAGGACCACCTCCTCGCGATCGACCACCTGAAAGAGGGCATCGGCCTGCGCGGGTACGGGCAGCGAGACCCGCTGATCGAGTACAAGAAAGAGTCCTTCGAGCTCTTCACGCTCATGAAGGAGCGCATCGAGGACCAGATCGTGCAATACCTCTTCAAGCTCCAGCCGGTGGCGCGCGGAGAGGAGAGCGAGGACGTCAACACCATGGCGAGCGAGCGGCGCGCACCGGTTCCCATGCCGGCCCGACGCGCACCTTCGCATGTGAACTACTCCTACGGCGCCGCGGCCGCGGGCGGTCAGGACGCGAAGGTCGAGACGATCCAGCGCAATCAGCCCAAGGTCGGACGCAACGACCCGTGCCCATGCGGCTCGGGCAAGAAGTACAAGAAATGCCACGGAGCGCAAGGCGGCCCGCCGCCGGCCGGCGGCGGCAAAGGCAACGCACGCGCCACGGGAGTCTGATGCCAGTCCAACGAAAACGCTCGAAACGCAACGACGACGACCCACTCGCGCTCACCTTCGACGACGTTCAGCTTCTGCCCGGCTACTCCGACGTGCACCCGCGCGAGGTCGACCTTTCGACGAGCCTGACCGCCGGGATCGATCTGAACGTCCCCGTCGTTTCGGCCGCGATGGACACGGTCACGGAGTCGCGCCTGGCGATCGCGATGGCCCAACAGGGCGGCCTCGGAGTCATCCACAAGAACCTCTCGATCGAGGCCCAGGCCGCGGAAGTCGACAAGGTCAAGCGCTCGGAATCCGGGATGATCGTTGACCCGGTGACCTGCCGCCCGGAGCAGACCATCGCCGAGGCCCTCGAGGTCATGTCCCGGTACAAAATCTCGGGCGTTCCGGTCGTCGACCACCGTGGAAAGCTCGTCGGCATTCTGACCAACCGCGACCTCCGCTTCGAGACGCGCACCGACTGGCCGATCTCGTCGCGGATGACGAAGAAAAACCTCATCACCACGCCGGTCGGTACGACGCTCGAGCAGGCCAAGCAGCTCCTCCACAAGCATCGGATCGAGAAGCTCCTGGTCGTCGACCGCGCGGGAAACCTCAAGGGCCTGATCACCGTCAAGGACATCCAGAAGGCGATCAAGTACCCCAACGCGGCCAAGGATCAGCTTGGCCGGCTGCGGGTGGGGGCGGCGATCGGCGTGACCAGGGACATCCTCGACCGCGCCCGCGAGCTCGTCGCCGCGAAGGTGGACGTCCTCGTGCTCGACTCCTCTCACGGGCAGAGCCAGGGCGTTCTCGACGCCTTGAAGCTCGTCCGCAAGCGCTTCCCTTCCACGCCGATCATCGCCGGCAACGTCGCCACCGAGGAAGGGGCGCGCGACCTCGTCAAGCGCGGCGCGGACGCCGTCAAGGTCGGCATCGGGCCCGGCTCGATCTGCACGACGCGCGTCGTCACCGGGGCTGGCGTTCCGCAGATCCACGCGATCCGCGAGTGCGCGAAGGCGACCAGGGGCACCGGGGTCCCGTTGATCGCCGACGGCGGCATCAAGTTCTCGGGCGACATCACCAAGGCAATCGCGGCCGGCGCCCACGTCGTCATGATCGGCTCGCTGCTCGCGGGAACGGAGGAGGCGCCCGGCGAAACGATTCTTTACCAGGGACGCACTTTTAAGGCCTACCGAGGCATGGGCTCGCTCGGCGCCATGAAAGCGGGCTCCTCCGATCGCTATTTCCAGGAGTCGATGGAGAACGAGCCGTCGGTCAACGGACCGTCCCTCTCCAAGCTCGTGCCCGAAGGCATCGAGGGAATGGTCCCTTACAAAGGCAGCGTCGAAGCGCTCATCGGACAGCTGACAGGCGGGGTCCGCAGCGGTATGGGGCTGGCGGGCTGCCGGACGATCGAGGACCTGCGCACGAAGTCGAAGTTGATCCGCATCACGGCCGCGGGCCTGAAGGAGTCCCACGCCCACGATGTGATCATCACCAAAGAAGCGCCGAAC
>JANMPW010000256.1:0-1925 GCA_031370065.1 Acidobacteriota bacterium | reverse complement strand
CCTGATCGAGGACGGCTCGCCCCCCGAGCCCGTGATCGAGGGAACGATGGTGGACGTCACCGAGCGGCGCCGGGCCGTGGACGCGCTGCGCGAGAGCGAGGAGTATTTTCGCTCCCTCATCGACAATGCGCTCGACGTCATCATGATCGTGGACGGGGGCGGGGCCATCCGGTACGGGAGTCCGTCGCTCGAGCGCCTGCTCGGGTACAAGCCTCAGGAAGTCCTCGAGGACGCCGTCTTCGACTACGTCCACCCGGAGGACGGGGAAGCCGTGCGGCGGATGTTCACGGCCCTGGTCCATGAGTCGGGCTCCGCGTCGGCGGAGTTCCGGGTCCGCCACCGCGACGGATCGTGGCGCCACATGGAGGCAATCGGCAGCGACCTGTCGAACCACCCGAGCGTGGCGGGACTGCTCGTGCAGATGCGCGACGTCACCGAGCGCAACGCCGCCGACGAGAACCAGGCGCGCCTGCAGTTCGCCGTCCAGGATGCGGCCAAGGAGTGGCAGCGCACGTTCGACGCGATCGAGTCGCCGGTCTTGATCCTCGACGGCAACGCCCTGATCCGACGGCTCAACCGCGCGGCGAAGGTTCTCTCCGGCAAGACCTATCGGGAGACGATCGGCGCGTCGATCGAATCGCTCGGCCCGGGCGAGCCCTGGCAGAAGTCGGCGGAGCTGGCCCACGACATCCGGACGGGGGGCCCGGCGACCTCGGGCCAGGCGCGCGATGTCGGCACCGGCCGCACGTGGGACGTCGCGGCCAGCCTCCTGCGGGCGGCGAGCAGCGAGTCCGAGCGGATCATCCTCGTCGCGCGCGAGATCACCGGCGTCGTGCGGCTCCAGGAGAAGCTGCACCACACGCGCACGATGTCGGCGATGGGCTCGCTCGTGGCCGGCGTCGCGCACGAGGTTCGCAACCCGCTCTTCGGGATCTCGGCCACGCTCGACGCTTTCGAGGCGCGGTTCGGCCAGCGCGACGAGTACGCGCAGTACGTGGCGGTCCTTCGCGGCGAGCTCGAGCGGTTGTCGCACCTCATGGGCGACCTGCTCGAGTACGGAAAGCCGACGAGTCTCGAGTTCAGCGAGGGCGCCGTCGCCGCCGTCGTCGCGGAGGCGGTGCAGGGATGCCGCGCCCTCGCACAGCGCACGGGGGTCTCGATCGAGAGCACCGCGGGCGCCGACCTGCCGCGCGTGCGGATGGACCGCCGGCGGCTGATCCAGGTTTTCCAGAACCTGCTCGACAACGCGGTCCGCCACGCGCCGCCGCAAAGCACGGTTATAGTCGAGGCGGAGCTGATGCGCGTCGATAGAGAGCGATGGATCGACTGCCGGGTGCGGGACGCAGGCCCGGGCTTTCGCCCGGAGGACCTGCCCCGGATCTTCGAGCCGTTCTTTACGCGCCGCCGCGGCGGGACCGGCCTCGGTCTCTCGATCGTTCAGAGGATCGTCGAGGACCACGGCGGCCGCATTTCTGCGGGCAATCGGGCCGAAGGGGGCGCGGTCGTGACCGTGCGGCTGCCCGTGAGCGCTCCATCCACGGTCCGCTCGTGAGTAAAATCGCCGGGGCGCGCGGCGTCGGCCGCCGGCGCGTCCTGCTCGTCGACGACGAGCCGGGCGTCCGCTTCGGCATCTGCGATTTCCTGCGGGGCAGGGGGTTCGAGGTCGATGAGGCGGAAGGCTGCGCGCAGGCCGAGGCGGCCTTCCGAAAGGCGCCTCCCGACATCGCGATCGTCGACTACTCGCTGCCGGATGGAAACGCTCTGGAGCTGCTCCCGCGCTTTCGGGAGGCGGGCCCCTCGGTCCCCGTCGTCATCCTCACGGCGCACGGCTCGGTGGACCTGGCGGTGCGGGCGATCAAGGAGGGCGCCGAGCAGTTCCTGACGAAGCCCGTGCAGCTCGAGGCCCTCGCGGTCATCCTCGAGCG
>JANMPW010000155.1:0-1878 GCA_031370065.1 Acidobacteriota bacterium | reverse complement strand
GCGAATTTCTGCGACTTGCCTTCGGGATAACGGGTGTCACCGAATCGCACGCCTGTCGTGGGATCGAGCGTGACGGCTGTCGCGATGAGGTAGTCGTCCGAAGGGTGATGGCTGTTGACGTGCCACCCGGCGGTGAGCTTCGCCCGGATCACGAGCGTGCCCTGCCCGGCCGCCGCGCCCGGCGCAACCGAGGCGCTGACGGTCAGCAGGCTCGCGGGGTCGGGCGGTCCCGACGCGTAAGCGGCCGCGGCGAAAGTGAGCGCGAATGCAAGCGCGGCGGTCAGGGCGCGCTTCACGACTTCGGCGCCGCCGCGTCGAGCCTGGCGATGAAGCCCCGGACCTTCTCGAGATAGGGAGACTTGGGATGGTCTTTGACGAACTTTCTGTACGCCGCCAGCGCGTCGCCGGGCTTGTTCTCGCTCAGATCGAGCTCGACCAGGAGGAGCTCGGCGCGCTCCTTCTGGTCGGCATTCTTCGTCGTCGCGACGACCTTTCTGGCCGAGCCCCGGGCCGCGCTCATGTGGCCGAGCTGGCGCTCGGCGGTGGCCAGCCCCATGAGCGCGCTCTCGCGCAGCTCCGGCTTTGCGCCGGGCGCTTCGGCGGCGCGCTGCAGGCGCAGCGCGGCTGCGTCGTAGTCGAGGCGTGCGTAGAGCGCCCGGCCGCTGGAATAGGCCTCCTCGGCTGGGAGATTCTTGACGTCCTGGGCGTCGACCACCGCCGCGAACTTCCGATAGGCGTCGATGTCCTTGTGCGCGTGCCGGTAGAAGTCGGTCGCGTCCTTGAATCCCTGCACCTGGAAGACGAGCCGGCCCTCCGGCGTCGTGATCAGGACCGCGGGCGTCTCGGTGATCGAATAGCGCTTGCCGAGCTGCTGGCCCTCGGGCGACTCGAGCTTCACCTGGACGGGCACCATCCCGATCAGGAGGGCTTCGAAATCGAAGGCGGGGTAGAGGAGCCCCTGCATGCGCCGGCAGTCGCCGCAATCGGAACCGCCGATCTCGTAGTACACGAGCTTCTTCTGCGCGGTGGCGCGCTTGCGCGCGTAGGCGACGTCCGGGGCCCACTCCGCGTTGCCCGGGCTCGCCACGGCACGGTTGGCCTCGGGATGGGACGAAGCGGCCGGGGGTGTCGTCTCCTGGCCGCTGGCTACGGCTGCGAAGAGACCCGCGGCGAGAAGCCATGTCGCTTTGCGATCCAGCTGAAATCTCTTCGGCATTCCGGGGAAAAACCCCTCTCCGGCCGCGGGAATTCCCGCCCAGGCCGGCCTATCATGACGACGATGATTACCTTATTCGATCGCGCCGGCAAGGGCTCGTCCCCCAATCGATGCCCGGGAGCCGTAATCGGGGCCGCGCTACTGACCCGCTTACGGATGGCGGCGACGTTGACATGACGAGCAAGTCCGGTTCGTACATCTCCTGCGACCCGCCGCGCAGCGGCGTCCCCTTTCCCTGCGCCTCCGACGCCTGGAACACGCAGGTGTGGAACATGACGAAAGATCGCTGGCGGGGTTCGGCCCTGGTCGCCCGGTGGACGTTCGAATGCGATTGGAAACCCGAGCCGAACGCGGGCGAGCTCGCGGGACGGAAGCCCGTCTTCCCGCATGACGGCACGTACTCGATCGGGACGAAGGACGATCTACGGGCCTTCCATCCTGCCTCGGGCCTGGCAACCTGCTGGAGCCGGCGTTGCCCCCGAGCCCCGGATTCCGCTAGACTGCGCCGGCTTGTTCGACGGTCCTCCCGGACGCCCAGGTAGCTCAGTTGGTAGAGCAAGGGATTGAAAATCCCTGTGTCGGCGGTTCAATTTGTCCCTGGGCACCATTTTCTCGGAGCTGCTAGCCTTTCACCGCTCATGATCCTCAAAGTCGCCAAGCTC
>JANMPW010000121.1:0-12423 GCA_031370065.1 Acidobacteriota bacterium | reverse complement strand
TACAGCAACGGCCAGTGGATCTACACGGAATACGGATGGACCTGGGTGTCCGATGACCCGTGGGGAGGCAGCCCTTACCACTACGGGACCTGGGCCTCGATCCCGGGCTACGGCTGGTCCTGGGTGCCCGGAACCGTTTGGGCGCCGGCGTGGGTGACGTGGAGCTACAGCAACAACTACGTCGGCTGGGCGCCCCTGCCGCCCACCGTCGTTTTCGGCGCTTCGGGCTATGTCGGCAGTCCCGTCGTCGTGAGCCAGACGCACTACGTCTTCGTGCCCACGAACCGCTTCGTCGGCACTAACGTGACAACAGTGCGCATCCCGGCGCAGCAGAGCGCGCAGATTTTTCGGCAGACTCGACCTGTCACCGGTTTTGCGGTGTCGGGTGGCATCGTCCGGAACACGGCCCTTCCGATGGCGACGATCGAGCGTGCTGCCGGCGCCAAGATTGAAACGAGAAGCATTCAGGCCGCCAGAACGGCGCCACACGCGGTGTCGGCTGGAACCGCGCGGCTGGCCGTCGTGGCGCCCGCGCGCGAGTTGAAAGCCGCCGCAGCCGCCCGGCCGCAGGCTGTTTCCCATTCACCCGAGTCTTCGCGAGAGGAGAAACCCGCCAAAGTACCGGTCGATCACAGGTCCGGAAACGCGAATGTTCAGAAAGCTCCGAAGGCCCCTGACACGCCGCCCATGAAATCGCGCCGCCAGCCGGCTGAGGCGCCCGCAGCGCACCGTGCGGAGCCGCCGCGCCAGCCCGAGGCGAGTCGGCCAGCCGAAGCCTCGAAACCCAAGCCGAACTCCGGGAAAGAGAAACCGGTCGAGAAATCGCACCGCCAGCCGGCTGAGGCGCCCGCGGCGCACCGTGCGGAGCCGCCGCGCCAGCCCGAGGCGAGTCGGCCAGCCGAACACGGCTCGAAGCCCACGCCGCATTCGGGGAAAGAAAAGTCGGCCGAGAAGGACAAGAAGCCGGACGGAGAAAAATCCTGAGGAGCGGGCGCGCAGGGGCCGGACGTGATGATGGTCCGGCGATGCACGCTCGGCCACTCCGATGTCGGACACACCAGGTCGAGATCGCATGCCAGGCTGGATGGTGACACGGTGAAAACTCAGCGACAGACTCAAAGACTCGCGCGGAAAGTTTCGGCGAGGGACCACTCCCTCGGCTCGCCGCTCGCGAAAACTACGCTGGTGGCTTACGGCGACTTCGCGTCGCCGGCGTGCGCGCAGTCGTACCGCGCAATCAAGAAGATCCAGAAAGAGATGGGCACGCGTCTGCGCTACGTTTACCGCAGCTTCCCCCAGCCCGAGCAATTCCGGCACTCCGAGGAGGTGGCCGAGGCCGCCGAGTGCGCATCCTCGCAGGGCAAGTTCTGGGAAATGCACGACTCCATATTCGAAAGCGAAGGTCCGACGGACGAAATCCGGCTATACCGGCGCGCGGCGGAGGCCGGCCTGGACCTTTTTCGGTTTCGCCGCGAGATGCGCGCCCACGTTCACTCCGAGAAGATCCGGGGCATCCGGAATGGAGGCGTCCGCAGCGGTGTCGCGGCGGCGCCGGCCTTCTTCATCAACTCCATCCGGTACGAGAGCTCCTTCGGCCTCGCCACCCTGCTCTCGGCACTCCAGGCAGCCTCTGGCGGTGAGTCGTATCGGGTTGAAAACGAGGTCCTTGCGAATCGCGAGTCACGCAAAACGCGCCAAGGCGCATAGGAGGTTCCCATGTTGATGACGATCGGCATCGTTCTACTGGTTCTCTGGGCTCTTGGTCTCTTCGCGTTTCATGTCTCGACGGGACTCATTCACGTTCTCATCGTGCTGGCGATCATCGCCATCGTGATGCACCTGGTAAGAGGAGGTCGCGGCATTGCGTAAGCGGCTCCGCACTTGTTTCGATTGGCGGATTCGATTGACCCGGATTGACCGGGCCGAAGGAACCGCTCCGAAAGATCAGAGGAACCCATGAATCGTCGTACTCGAGGAATCCTGACTGTTGCCGTCTCCATGACGCTGGCCCTGTTGGTCGCGAGTTGCACGACGACCCAGACCGCGGGTCGCCAGATCGACGACACAACCATTCACGCCGCCGTCAAGGCGAAGCTCACGGGCGACCGCTTCTCGAACATCGTGAACATCGACATCAATGTCACCAACGGCATCGTGACTCTGGCGGGTGAGGTTCCGAACGCCCAGGTCAAGGCCGACGCGACCACTGAGACCCGGACCGTCTCCGGGGTCGTCCGCGTGATCAATAATCTGCAGGTGAAGTCGCCGCCTTCCCCCTGACCTGTCGGCGATTCCAGTCCTTTGCCGAGCCGGCATGCGGCTCGGCACTTTTTTTGTCCGTGGTAAGAAGAGATCTGATGCGAACACCGGCCGGTCCGATTCGGGCCGAAATCTTCTCGGCGGAGCATCTGGAACGGTTCGCCGGAACGCTCGCGGCCGAACAGTTCGTCCATCCCCAGAAGAGGCGCGGGCGACGGCTGCTCCCGCGGCTACGCGAGAATGGGCGAGTCCTCATTCGGTCGCACCGGGCGATCGCGGAGGCGAGCCGCCAGACCCGCACGGTTTCTCCCGCGGCGGAGTGGCTGCTGAACAACTTCCACATCGTCGAGGAACAGGTTCGAGAGATCCAGGAGGACCTCCCCCCGGGGTTCTATCGGGAGCTGCCAAAACTCGCCTCCGGACCGCTCGAAGGCTATCCGCGCGTGTACGGGCTGGCCTGGTCGTTTGTCGCGCACACCGACAGCCGGATCGAGCTCGAGACGCTTGTCCGTTTCGTCCGCGCTTATCAGCGGGTCCAGCCGCTGACCATCGGTGAGCTGTGGGCGCTGGCGATCTCGTTCCGAGTCGTGCTCGTTGAGAATCTTCGGCGCCTGTCCGAGCGCGTCGCCGCGCGGGGCGTCGCGCGGGATCAGGCGGACGCGATCGCCGACATGCTGCTCGGTACGGGCGGCAACCTCAAGCCCGAGCCGGCGGCGGTGCTCCAGATGTTGGAGCAGGCCCCATTTTCACGAGCGTTCGCGGTCGAGCTTGTTCAGAGGCTGCGCGAGCAGGATCCCGCGCTCACGCCTGCGCTCGAGTGGCTCGACCGGCGGCTCACGCGCGAGGCAACGACCGCGGAGGACCTCGTTCGCGTCGAGCACCACGAGCAGATTGCCAACCACGCGACGGTGCGCAACGTCATCACGAGCATGCGTCTTCTTTCGTCCGCCGATTGGGCCGACTTCTTCGAAAGCGTGAGCCTGGTTCACGAGGCCCTGTGCGACGGCACTCGCGTGGCGGAAATGGACTTCCCGACGCGCGACCGGTATCGCCATGCCATCGAAGAGCTTTCACGGGCAAGCCCCCACGATGAGCTCGAGGTGGCGCGGCGCGCGGTGCGAATGGCGGCGAGCGCCGCGGCGCCAGAAGACGCATCCGCCCGGGCCGCGGATGCGCGTTTGAGCGACCCGGGCTACTACCTCATCGCGAAGGGACGCTCCCGGCTCGAGCGGGAGCTCGACTTCCGGGTTCCCGGCCGGCAATGGCTGCGGCGCGCCTGGGTTCGGGCGGCGACCCCGCTGTATCTGGCCGCGATCGTGCTCTCGACGCTGGCCATTCTCGCGGTGCCGGCAGCCCTGACCGCGCTCGCCGGCGTTGCCGCGTCCTCGGTCGTTCTGCTCGCTCTCTTCGGTCTCGCGCCCGCGTCCGACCTCGCGATCGCGCTCATCAATCGCTTCGTCACGCGGCTCATGGGCCCCCGGCGCCTCCCGAAGCTCGAGCTCGCGGGCGGCGTGCCGGCCGAATTGCGCACGCTCGTCGTCATTCCGATGCTCTTGACGGACGAGTCGGAGATCGACGAGGTGGTCCAGAGGCTGGAAGTGCACTACCTGGCCAATGCCGATCCCGAGCTGCGGTTTGCGCTTCTGTCGGACTGGCCCGACGCGCCTGTCGAGAGCCTCCCCGAGGACGGGGCGCTCGTCGAGCTCGCGCGTGCTGCGATCCGGCAGCTCAACGACAGGCACGGCCCCGCGGCCGGAGGCGGCGACCGCTTCTGGCTGCTTCACCGCCGCCGCCTCTGGAACGAGCGGGAGGGGGCCTGGATGGGCTGGGAGCGAAAGCGCGGGAAGCTGCGCGAGTTGAACCGCCTCCTGCGCGGCGCGACGGACACATCCTTTCTGCCGCTCGACCCGGGCGCTTTGCAGGCGCCCGCGGGCATTCGCTACGTGATCACGCTCGATGCCGACTCCCGCCTGCCGCGGGAGGCGGCGCGACGGCTGGTCGGAACGATCGCCCACCCGCTGAACCTTCCCCGCTTCGATCCCGCTGTCGCGCGAGTCGTGGAAGGGCACGCCATCCTTCAGCCTCGCGTGACCCCCACGTTGCCCGAGATGGGCTGGGGCACGCTCTTCCAGTTCATTTTCTCGGGGCCCCGCGGCATCGACCTCTATGCCTTCGCGGTATCCGACGTGTACCAGGACCTCTTCGGCGAAGGAATCTACACGGGCAAGGGAATCTACGACGTGGACGCGTTCGAGCGGGCGCTCGACGACCGCGTTCCGGAGAACGCACAGCTCTCCCACGATCTCTTCGAGGGGCTCTTCGCCAGGGCCGGGTTCGTTTCGGACGTCGAGCTCTTCGAAGGCTTCCCGGGCCACTACGAGGTGGCGGTCTCGCGCCAGCATCGGTGGGTCCGCGGCGACTGGCAGCTTCTGCCCTGGATCCTCGGCACGGCTCGGGCTAGCCCGGGCCCCCGCGCGGGCGACGCGATCCCGGTGATCGGGCGTTGGAAGATGATCGACAACCTCCGGCGCAGCCTCTCGCCGCCGGCGATTTTTGCGACGCTCATTGCCGGCTGGTGCCTGACGGGCGTCGGCGCCGGGCTGTGGACAGCCTTCGTGCTGTGCGTCCTCTCTCTTCCCACGTTGCTTTCCTTTTTCTCGAATCTTCTCCCGAAGAGGCGCGGGGTCGCCAAGAGGAGCTTTCTTCGCGGAGTGGCCACGGATCTCGCCATCGGTCTCTTGCAGACAGCACTGCGCGTGGTCTTTCTCGCGCACTCGGCGTGGCTGCGGTCCGATGCGATCGCGCGCACGTTGTGGCGCCTGTGGATCACGCGGCGCCACCTGCTCGAATGGGAGCCGGCCGCCCAGGCACACCGCGCGCTCGATCTGGAGGTCACCGGCTTCTATCGCCGGATGCGCGGCACGATCCTTCTTGCCGCGGCCGCGGGTGTTCTCGTCGCGGCCTCGGGCTCGGGCGCCTGGGCGTACGCCGCGCCCTTGATCGCTGTCTGGCTTCTGTCGCCCCTGGTCGCGCGCTGGGTCAGCGTGCCTCCCCGCGAGGCCGCCTCCATGCGCTTCTCCGCGGGAGAGGCGCTGCAGTTTCGTGGGATCGCACGGCGGACCTGGCGCTACTTCGAGCGCTTCACCGGTCCGGAGTTTCACAATCTGCCGGCCGATAACTTCCAGGAGGTGCCGCAGCCGGAAGTCGCGCGGCGGACCTCGCCGACGAACGTCGGGCTCGCTCTGCTCTCGACAGTCGCCGCCAACGACTTCGGTTGGATTGGAACCGTCGACATGGTGGACCGCCTCGAGGCGGCCTTCGCCGCGATCGCGCGCCTCGAGCGCTTCCGCGGGCATCTCTACAACTGGTACGACACGGACGACCTCGCGCCGCTCGAGCCTCGTTACGTGTCCACGGTCGACAGCGGCAACCTGGCCGCGCACCTGATCACGCTCAAGCAGGCCTGTTTGGAACGCCTCGGTGAGCCGGTCATGTCCGGGCGCGTCCTGGACGGTATCGCGGACACACTGGAGCTCTTGCGCGGCTGTGCGACGGTGCTGGCGGGCGGCGGGCCCGGCCGTGTCGTCACCTCCCGGCAGCTCGAGGAGGCCCTGCGCGAAGCGAGCATCCTGCTCGCTCCCGTGCCGACGGCGCCGGCCGAGTGGGCGCCTCGCCTGACGGCGCTGTCCGAGCGCGCCGAAACGCTGGTGGACATCGTGCGCGCACTCAGCCACGAAGGCGAGCCATCCGGGACCGGTCCGGCTCTCGAGTGGGCGCTGGCTCTGCGCGAGTGTGTCGCGAGCCACGCGCGCGACTGCCGGGCGACGCAGGAATCGCTCGAGCCGACGGAGCTGCTCGAAGGCCGCCTCGCCGCGATCGCTCGCGCCGCGGCCCTCCTCGTCGCGGACATGGACTTCACGTTTCTTTACGACCGGCCGCGGGACCTTTTCGCGATCGGGTACCGGCCGCAGGAAGGGACCCTCGACCCCGGCCACTACGATCTGCTCGCCTCGGAGGCGCGCCTGGCGAGCTTCGTCGCGGTCGCGCGCGGCGACGTGCCTGTCGAGCACTGGTTTCACCTCGGCCGTCCCCTGACCCCCGTCGGTCGGGGGTCCGCGCTCCTGTCGTGGTCCGGATCCATGTTCGAGTACCTGATGCCCGATCTCGTGCTCGATGCGCCGTCGGGGAGCCTGCTCGAGCACACCAACCGGCTCGCCGTGCGGCGGCAGATCCGATACGGGGAGGAGCGCGGAGTTCCCTGGGGGATCTCGGAAGCGGCCTACAACGCGTGGGACGTCCACTTCACCTACCAGTACTCGAACTTCGGCGTCAGCGGCCTCGGCTTGAAGCGCGGGCTCTCGGAGGATCTCGTCGTGGCCCCATATGCGACGGCACTGGCCGCCATGGTGGACCCGGTCGCGGCGAGCGAAAACTTCCGGCGACTCGTCTCCGTCGGCGCGCTCGGGCAATACGGCTTCTACGAATCGATCGACTACACGGCGTCACGGCTGCCCGAGGGGGAAAAGCTCGCGGTCGTGAAGGCCTACATGGCCCACCACCAGGGGATGACCATCGTCGCGCTCGCCAACGTGCTGCTCGAGGCGACGATGCGCCGCCGCTTCGCCGCGGAGCCGGCCGTCCAGGCGACGGAGCTGCTGCTCCAGGAGCGCACACCCCGCACTGTGGCCGTTGCGCGCCCTGCATCCGACGATGCGCGGACCGATCTGCACGTCCTGGACGACGTGCCGCCGGTCCTGCGGCGCTTCCGCTCGCCGCACGACCCGACGCCGCGCACGCACCTGCTCTCCAACGGGCGGTACGCGGTGATGATGACTGCCGCCGGCTCCGGCTACAGCCGCTGGCGCGGGCTCGACGTGACGCGATGGCGCGAGGACACGACCCGCGATCCCTGGGGAACCTACGTCTTCCTCGCCGACGGTTCCTCGGGCAAATTCTGGTCGGCGGGATACCAGCCGGCCGGAGTCGAGCCCGACTCCTACGAGGCCGTCTACTCGGAAGACCGCGTGGAGATCCACCGCAGCGACGGCCTGATCACGACGAGCCTTCGGATCGTCGTCTCGACGGAAGACGACGCCGAGATGCGCCAGGTGTCGCTCACGAATCGTGGAACGCGCCCGCGCGAGATCGAGGTGACTTCCTACGCAGAGATCGTCCTCGCGCCCCCCGCCGCTGACGCGGCGCATCCCGCTTTCTCGAACCTCTTCGTCCAGACGGAGTTCGTCCCGGCGCTCGAAGCGTTGCTCGCCGGCCGCCGGCCGCGCGACGGGGAGGAACCGGTCTGGGCCGCTCAGGTGATGACGGTGCAGGGAGAAATGGTCGGCACCGTGCAGTACGAGACCGACCGGGCACGCTTTCTCGGGCGCGGGCGAAGCATTCGGCATCCGATCTCGATCGGAGAACGGCGCCCGCTCTCGAACACGGCCGGCACCGTTCTCGACCCCGTCTTCAGCCTGCGCCGCCGACTGCGGCTCGCGCCCGGAGCGACGGTGCGCGTGCAGCTTGCGACGGTCGTCGCCGAATCGCGGGAGAGCGCCCTCGCGCTCGCCGGCAAGTACCGGGACCCGGCCACGTTCGACCGCGTGTCGAGCCTCGCCTGGACGCAGGCACAGGTCCAGTTGCGCCACCTCGGGATCTCCACCGACGAGGCGCACCTCTTCCAGCGGCTTGCGACGCGGATCCTGTATTCCGATCCCACCCTGCGCGCCCCGGTCGAGACGCTTCTGCGAAACCGCAGAGGCCCCTCTGCCTTCTGGCGGCACGGAATCTCCGGCGACATTCCGATCGTGCTCGTCCGGATCG
Organism: Acidobacteriota bacterium; assembly: GCA_031370065.1. Classification (GTDB taxonomy): domain Bacteria; phylum Acidobacteriota; class Thermoanaerobaculia; order UBA5066; family Gp7-AA6; genus DAHUXD01. Next base: position 4,344 of record JANMPW010000121.1, on the reverse strand, counting down.
ACCAGATCGAGGACCAGGGCATCGTGCGGCAGCTCCTGCGTGCCCACGAATACTGGAGGATGAAGGGCCTCGCGGTCGATCTCGTGATCGTGAACGAGCAGCCGACGTCCTACTCCTCGGAGCTTGGCGCGACGCTCGAGTCGCTCGTCCGCGCCGGCAGCCGCGCGCCCGGCGTCGCATCGGAGCACTCGACGGGGCGCGTCTTCGTGCTGCGCGGCGAGGTGCTCTCCGGCGAGGAGCGCGACGCGCTCGCAGCGGCAGCGCGCGTCGTCCTGCTCTCGCGGCAAGGCACGCTCGCGCAGCAGGTCATCCGGCTGCTGCGCGGGGTTCCCGCCTCGCGGGCCGCGCAGCCGGTCGCTGCGCGGCCGCCGGTCGTCAACCTGCCGCCCCCGAGTATCCCTCTCGAGTTCTTCAACGGAATGGGGGGTTTCTCGGAGGAGGAAGGGGAATACGTCACCCTCCTCGGCGAACGGCAGTGGACGCCGGCTCCGTGGATCAACGTTCTCGCCAACTCTTCTTTCGGATGTCTCGTCTCGGAGTCGGGGTCCGGCTACACGTGGGCGGTCAACAGTCGCGAGAACCAGCTCACGCCATGGTCGAACGATCCGGTGAGCGATCCGCCCGGGGAGGCTCTCTTCCTGCGGGACGAGGAGACGGGGGAGATCTGGGGCCCGACGCCGCTGCCGATCCGGGGCGACGGGTCCTATGTCGTGCGCCATGGCCAGGGGTACAGCCGCTTCGAATACGAGCACCGGGGGGTCGCCACGGACCTCACCGTGTTCGTTGCGCAGGAGGATCCCGTCAAAGTTTCGCGCCTATCGGTCGAGAATCGGTCTGCGTCGACGCGAACGCTCACCGTCACCGCCTACGTGGAGTGGGTGCTCGGTCCGCAGAGGGCGGCCGGAGCGCCGTTCGTCGTCACCGAGCTCGACTCCGAGACGGGCGCGATCTTCGCGCGCAACTCCTGGAACGAGGCCCACGCTGGACGCATCGCGTTCGCCGACGTCGGGGGCGCACAGTCTGCGTGGACGGCCGATCGCATGGAGTTTCTCGGGCGCAACGGCGGCCTCGAAGCCCCGGCGGGCCTGGCGCGCGGAGTGACTCTCTCGCGGCGCACCGGCGCCGGCCTCGATCCCTGCGCCGTGCTTCAGGTGCGGCTGCGTCTGGCCCCGGGGCAACGGGAGCAGATCGTCTTCCTGCTCGGCCAGGGCCGCGACGCCCTGGAGGCGCGACAGCTCGTCGCCCGGCATCGGTCGCAGGATCCCGACCTTGCGCTCGCTCTCGTGCGGCGGGAGTGGGAGGACACGCTCAAGGCGCTTCAGGTCCGGACGCCCGACCGTTCGATGGACCTGATGCTCAACCGCTGGCTGCTCTATCAGACGCTCGGCTGTCGCTTGAGGGCGCGCGCGGCTTTCTACCAGGCGGGCGGCGCCTGGGGCTTCCGCGACCAGCTGCAGGACGTGATGTCTTTGACGGTCGCGCGGCGGGAACTGGCGCGCCAGCAATTGCTGCGCGCAGCCTCCCGGCAGTTCGAAGAGGGCGATGTCCAGCACTGGTGGCACGATCCCGGGGGCAGGGGAGTGCGAACCAGGATCTCCGACGATCTGCTGTGGCTCGCCTACGCGACGCACCACTATGTCGAGATCACCGGCGATCGCGGCGTGCTCGACGAGCAGGTTTCGTTCCTCGCGGCGGCGCCGCTCGAGTCGGGGGAGACCGATCGGTATTTCCAGCCGGGCGTGTCCTCCGAGAAGGCGTCCCTCTTCGAGCATTGCGCGCGGGCAATCGATCGGAGCCTCCCGGTCGGCCGTCACGGACTGCCGCTCATGGGTGCCGGAGACTGGAACGACGGCATGAACCGGGTCGGTGCCGGCGGTCAGGGCGAGAGCGTATGGCTGGGCTGGTTCCTCCACGCGAACCTCGACCGGTTCGCCGGCCTGGCGCAAGAGCGCGGGGAACACAAACGCGCGCTCGCCTGGCGCTCGCATGCGGACGCTCTGAAGTTTGCGCTCGAACGCGACGGCTGGGACGGCGACTGGTATCGCCGCGCCTTCTTCGACGACGGGACGCCGCTCGGATCCGCGACCAACGACGAGTGCCGCATCGACTCGATCGCGCAGTCCTGGGGAGTCATCTCGGGCGCCGCCGATCCCGAGCGGAGCCGGCGGGCGATGGCGGCCGTCGACGAGCATCTCATCCGGCGGGGAGACGGGCTCGTTCTGCTCTTCACGCCTCCGTTCGACCACACGGCCCTGGAGCCGGGCTACATCAAGGGATACGCGCCGGGTGTTCGGGAAAACGGCGGACAGTACTCGCACGCCGCGGTGTGGGCCATGATCGCCTTCGCCGAGCTCGGCGACGGCGACAAGGCCGGCGAGCTCTTCGCAATCCTGAACCCGATCAACCACGCCAGCACGCGCTCGGGCCTGTACCGCTACAAGGTCGAACCGTACGTGATGGCCGGCGACGTCTATTCAGAGCACCCGCACGCGGGGCGCGGCGGCTGGACGTGGTACACGGGCGCCGCCGGCTGGATGTACCGCGCTGGGGTGGAGTGGATCCTGGGCTTCCGCTTACGCGCAACGGTCCTGCACGTAGACCCTTGCATTCCTCGCGCCTGGCCGGGGTACGAGATCGACTTCCGTTACCACTCCGCCCGCTACCGGCTTGCGGTGGAGAACCCCCGCGGCGCAATGCGCGGCGTGACGAGCATCTCCCTCGACGGCGCACCAGTCACGGGCCCCGGGATCCCGCTGGCCGACGATGGCCGCGAGCACCGCATCGCGGTCGTGCTGGGCTAGCGATCGGAGAGCGGAATGGGGCTTTCGGATGAGCGCGTGGAGAAGTGCTCGTCAATCGCGGCACCGAGAGCTCCCGACGGGCCGACCGCCGGACTTCGGGCCGAGGTTTTGCCAGAAGACCGAGTGGAGCACTTGCCCCGACAGGTTGAAGGCAAGCGCCCTTTCGAGAGCCGCGACCCGAGTGAAGTCGTTTCTCTGTGGCGGGGCTCATCGATCTGCTCAAGAGCGGTGTTGGCGCCCTTGATGCAGGCCGCGTGGTGGTTTGTCGTGGTGGAGTTCCATGATCCTGCCCGAGAAGTGAGGCTCCAGAGCGCTGTATTCGTACTGAAGAGCCGGCAGTGTGTAGGTGCGCAAACGTACAGCAGGAATCGTGCCGGTCCCTCGTGGCCTGAACTTTGCTGTCGTCAAATGAGGGAGGACACTCATGGAACCAGTTGTCGGCATCTTCCCTTCGAATCGCGCGGCGCAGCAAGCCGTGCATGAGCTTCGCGCGTCGGGCCTTGTCCTGGGCCGGGTCGAACTATTATTGCCGGGGACGGAGGTTTCCGACGCCGAGTCCGTTTCCACCGAGGATGCGGAGCAGCCCGGCATGGGGCAGGCGGTGGGCGGTGTGGTCGGAGCGGCCACTGGTGCTTCGGCAGGTTTTGGGCTCGGCGCCGTTACGGCGAGTCTGCTCATTCCCGGGATCGGTGCCGTCAGCGCGGTCGGACTTGCGGCCGCGGCGCTGCTGGGAATGGTCGGGGCTGCGGGTGGAGCAGCCGCCGGCGCGGCTCTGGAACAGCACTCGCGCACAGGCCTTCCCAAGGATGAGATCTATCTCTATGAAAACGCATTGGCCCGAGGAAAGTGCGTTCTCTTCGCGATGGTCGAAAGTGACGAGGAAGCCGACGCAGTGCGGGGGATTCTGGGGGCCGCCGGTGCCGAAAGCCTCGACGCCGCCCGAAAGGACTGGTGGGTGGGAATTCGGGAGGCCGAGAGCACGGCGGGGGCGACGACCGGAGCGCCGGGTCTTGCGGAGACCGATTACGGTCGAGGCTTTCTGGCGGCGCTCCAGCCTGACCTGGACGGCAAGTCGTCCTCCGAGGCGCTCGCGGCCCTCCAGCAGCGCGCGGGTGAGGTAGCGCTCTCCGAGGCGTTTCAGAAGGGGTACTCGCGCGGCGCCGCCGCTGCGAAGGCTCGTGCCGAAGAGCTGGGCGCCGCGGAGCCGAAATGACTTCCGCTCGCTTCCGAGAACTCGCATACCCCCTCATGCGGGTGGTGATCGGGCTGCTGTTGGCCTGCCATGGAGCCCAGAAGATCTTTGGGACATTCGGCGGAGCGCCCGCTGCAGGCGAGGAAGCGCTCATGACGCTCGCCGGCGTGATCGAGTTGTTTGGCGGTTTCTGCATTGCAATCGGGCTCTTCACGAGCCCCGTTGCCTTCCTCGCCTCCGGGCAAATGGCGGTCGCTTACTTCATGTCCATGCCCCGCGAGGCCTCTGGCCGATCGAGAACGGCGGAGAGCTCGCCGTCGTTTACAGCTTCGTGTTGCTCGGGATCGCCGC
>JANMPW010000039.1:0-3183 GCA_031370065.1 Acidobacteriota bacterium | reverse complement strand
CTCAGCCGCAGCACACCCGGGCCGTGGGGGTACGCGCGCAAAAAGAGGACCGCCTCGTGCAGGCGGATCAGCCGCTCCACGTCGGCGATCACGAGGCGGCCGGCCGCGCGCAGCAGCGATTCCGCGGCACGCGCTCCCGGGCGAAGATGGCGCGCCCGCTCGAGAAGCGCGAGCAGGGAGTCGGTGCGGCTCGCCACGGCGCGCATGCTACTTCGATATAAGCTTCCGCGCCCGGAGGAAACATGAACGTGCGCATCGCCCGACCTTTCCTGGCCGCTCTTGCCTCGGCCGCACTCGTTGGTTCCGCGGCCGCGCAGGCTCCCGCCACGGCCGCCACGCCGGCGCCGGCCTCCGCGCCCGCAAAGAAGGCAGAGCCCTCGCCCGAGGCCGTCAAAGAGGGCAAGGCCCTCTTCGCGAAGTTCGTGGACGGCCTCGGCGGCGCCGCGAAGGTGCGTAAGGTCCATGACGTGCAAACGCGGGGCCTCGTCACGGCGAAGACGCCCGATGGAGAGATGGCGATGGAGGTCCAGACCGCCATGATCTTTCCCGATCGCATCTCGCAGCAGCTCGATGCGCCCTTCGGGCGCATGGCCATGGTCGCGTCCCCCGCGGGCGCCTTCATCGTCGGGCCCAACGGCGTCAAGGACCTTCCGCCGGAAATGCGGAACGAGCTGCTCAAGCAGGTACGGCGCGTGCCGCTGCTGCTGGCCCAGAAGGCGGACGATCCGAAGCTCGTCGCGGTGGCGGCCGGCACGGAGAAGGTCGGCGACGTCGAGGCTCGCATCCTCGACGTCAGCTACGACGGCGCCTCGGTCCGCTGGTTCCTCGACCCGACGACCTACCGCATCCTGCGCTCGGCCCACACGTCCGTCGGCCCGCAGGGCGAGGCGAAGATCGTCTCCGAGTACTCCGACTACAAGATGGTGGACGGATTCCCCGTCGCCTTCCACCTCGAGGTGCTGACCAACGGCAACAAGGACCAGGTCCTCGCCCTCGAAGAGTGCAAGATCAATCCGGGCGTCGAAGCCAAGCTCTTCGACAAGCCCGTCTTCCCGACGCCCGTCCCGACTCGCGCAGAGACTCCGGCGCCGAAGTAAGACGGGCGGCCCAAGGGCCGCCCCTACGACCCCATGTCGCAAAGGTCGGCGGGCAAATTCGTTTCGTAGGGGCAGAGCTTGCCCCGCCCGCGAGCGGCCCGACTCGCACACCAGAGGCCGCCCCCGCTAGAACGGCGGGCAGGTGCTCGGGGCGCGCGAGCCCTCGAAGCGGCCTTGCATCCACTGGATCGCGCTCGACGCGCTGATGCGGCCCGCCTTCATGTGGCCGACCCCAGGGAAGAGTTCGTACCGCACGGTCTCGCCGGCGCGGCAGAGCCCCGCGACGAAGTCCGCGGTCACGGAAGGACGGACGATTGTGTCGTCGGTGCCCTGGGCGACATACAGCGGCGCGCCGGCCGGAGCCCGGCCCGGGCGATTCTCCGCAAACCGCCGGCGCCACTGCTCTCTCGTGTAGACCTCGGGCGACAGGTAGTTGGACGGGATCGGCAGGGTCGTGAAGACCGCGCGGTAGGCCTCCCCCTCCGTCTCGATGCAATCGGCGGCAAGGCGGTCGATCGCCGGGACCACTCCGGGCGCGACCCATTCGTCGAGCGGCGTCTGGTAGACGCGCGACCAGGACCAGAGGCAGTAGGAGACGATCACCTTCCCGGCGCTCTCATCGAGGTCGTCCTTGAGCAGCTGCTCGAGCTCGGTCGCCGGAGCGATCGCGGCGACGCCGACGAGCGTCAGCTCCGGGGCGTAGCTCTTCGCGAGTTGACCGGCGAAGAGCGCCGCGTGCCCTCCCTGCGAGTGGCCCCATGCGGCCAAGCGCGAGCCCGCCCCCGCCTTCGGGATCTGTTGCGCCGCCCGGACCGAGTCGAGCACCGCCCGCCCCTCGCTCACGCCAACGAGGTATGGATGCGGACCCGTCGTTCCGAGGCCCGGATAGTCGGTGGCGACGACCACGTCGTCGAGCGCCATCAGCGCGGGAAGGTGCGGAATCGTGTCGAACACGCTCTTCAGGATCGAGGGAGCGCAGTTGCGGGCGACCCCCGTCGTCGGGTGCGCCCATGCCACGACGGGCCGGCCCTGGACGGGCGCGGGCAGCGTCGGCGCAATGACGACGCCCGAGACGTCGATCAGCTCGCCCTCCAAGCCCGTCGAGACATACAGGATCTTCCACGCGGCGGCGCCCGGAAGCGGCGACGCGAGAGACTCGGAGCGGATGAGGTCGCCGGGCTTGCGCAGCCGGGCCGATTCCCTCGGAGCCCTCGACTCCTGCCTTTTCGGCGCGATGTAAAAGCCGTCGGGCCGAGGAGGCGGCCCGACGCAGTGTAGTGCGAACACGACCAGGAGGGGCAGCGCGCTGCGAGCACGGCTCACGGTTGGCGCAGTCTAACTCGCCCGCCGCCGCAGCAGCTCCGCCGCTCGACGCCGTCTCGACTTTCCCGCGAGCGCGCCGCCGGGGAACGCTACAATCCGCCTCGCGATGCGACTCCCCCCCGCCGCCGCAACCTCCACGCCGCGGACTTCCATTTCATGATCTGTCCCCGGTGCCAGACGCCCAACCCGGACGGGGCCGCGAACTGCCTCTACTGCGCGCTCCCTTTCTCCGACCATCTCGAGATCTCCCGGGTGGACGCCGCCGAGCTGACGTCGGTGCCTACGATGGGAAGCCCCTCCTCCTTCAAGCAGTGGGCCAGCCGGTCCCAGCGGGGCGTGGCCTCGGTCGTCCTGCCTGCGGGCCTCGAGATCGGCCAAAGGTACCGGGTCAAGAGCCTGCTCGGCATGGGCGGGATGGGAGCCGTGTACCTCGTGCACGACAAGGCGCTCGACCGCGACGTCGCCCTGAAGCTCATCCGTTCGGACATCGCGGAGGACACCGATGCCCTCGAGCGTTTCAAGCGCGAGATTCAGCTCTCCAGCCGCGTCACGCACCCTAACGTACTGCGCGTCTTCGACCTCGGGGAAAGCGACGGCGTCAAGTTCCTGACGATGCAGTTCGTCGACGGACGGGACCTGTCGACGATCCTGAAGAAGCAGGGAAAACTGCCGACCGAGCGCTTGCTGCGAGTCTTCCGCCAGGCGGCGCAAGGTCCCAAGGCCGCGCATGACCAGGGGGTCATTCACCGGGACCTGAAGCCCC
>JANMPW010000743.1:0-6803 GCA_031370065.1 Acidobacteriota bacterium | reverse complement strand
CTCATCCCCTACCTCAGGGGCCGGGAGACGGCGGCGAGCGCGCTGCTGGAGAGGCTCGTGTCCGAGGAGGTCGAGATCGCGCTGACGCCCGAGATCGTGCAGGAAGTGCTCCTGACCGTGAGCCCTCGCCGGCGACACTCGTAGTAAATACGCGCGGCCTCGACATGGGACCGCAGCGGATCGGCCGCCGCCAGCACTCGCTGGCCAACGAGGTATCGCTTGAGAGTCCTCCACTCTTTCTCGTCACGGGCGCCCTGGAGCACTTCCTGCACGATCTCGGGCGTCAGCGCGATCTCGACCTCCTCGGACACGAGCCTCTCCAGCAGCGCGCTCGCCGCCGTCTCCCGGCCCCTGAGGTAGGGGATGAGCGCCGAGGTGTCGACGAGAATCACCTCGCGGTCCGCAGCTTCTTGTAGTCGTACCCTTGCGCGAACCGAATCCGGCCCTTGAGATCTGCCAGCGACCGGCGCTGTCGAACGCGAATGAGCTCGCGGAGGGCCTCGTCCACGAGCCCCTTCTTCGTCGTCGCCGCGCTGTGCCGGAATGCCTCCTCCACCAGGGCGTCGTCCAGCACGATGTTGGTCCTCATATGCACCTCTTGATGTGTACGATTATACACCTTCGGAGGCAGGCGTAGGGACCAAGCTTCGTTCCGGCGGCGAGCGTCATGTCAGAGCCTCACAGCGGATCATGGATCCGTAGGCCCGGCAAAGCGACGAAGCGGCTGTCGTGGGTCCAGAGCTGGACCGCGCCGTGGTCGAACGCCGTCAGAGCGATCTGGAGGTCGAAGACCCGGGGCCCTTGCACGCCGAGACGCCCGGCGAGCGCAAGCAGCCGGTCCACAAAGCCCTCGCCCGGCAGCCACGTCCGCGCACCGGCGGTCGAAAGCGCTTCCAGAAACCCGCTCGCCTGCGCCGCGCTCGAAGGGCCTCCGCGGCTCTCCGGGTGCGTCACGACGCTCCAGAACTCGGTCACGCTCGCCAGAGTGATCCCCCAGCCGCGCGCATCGCGGCTCGCGCTCTCGATCGCCCGCCGGGCGCCGCGATGCTCCGGCAGCCCGGAGCGGTGGGCGTAAATGAGAAGGTTCGTGTCGAGCGCGATCACCGCTGCCGTCGGATCCAGTCGTGCATGGCCGCGCGGTCCGTGACGTCGAGGCCCGGCGGCAGCCCTCCCGGCGCCGTGACCCAGCGGATCGCGGGGACGCGGCGGCGCCCGGCTGCGCCGGACTCCGAAAGCTCGCGGCGGAGTCCTCGCTCGAAGATTTCGCGCAGCGTCGACCGCGACTCGGCCGCCTTCTTCTTGGCCGCGATCAGGAGGTCGTCCGGGAGATCGATGGTCGTTTTCATATGGGAAAGCATATTACCATAAATATGGTAGCTACAGTTTCTTCAACGCCGCCGCCCAGTTCGCCACGAGCGTCAGTTCTAGGGCCGCCCTGTCGTCCGTGGCGACGGCGACCAGGAGTCGCTTTCCGTCGTGGGCCAGGACGAACGGCGCTTCGGGCATCGGCTTTCCGCCAAACAGCGTGTGCGCTCCGCCGATCTCGAGCGAACCGTCCCTGGCGATCACGTCGACGGCGACGAGCTTGCGGTCCGGGGACTGGTAGAAGATCTGGCGTCCGTCCGGCGACCAGCGGCCGCTTCCCAGCTCGGTACCGCCCGAGGAGATCAGGCGCTTCTCGCCCGGGCCCGGAAAGGGGGCGACGTAGAGCTCCTGCCTGCCGGACTCGTCCGATTGATAGGCAATCCACCGGCCGTCCGGGGAGAAGTACGGTTCCCGCTCGCTCGCGGGCGTCGCGACGAAAGGACGCGGCTTCTCGTTCGAGTCCACCGGGACGATCCAGACGTCGAGTCCGCCTGCCTTCAGGTCCTGAGCGCTGATCGCGATGTAGCGTCCATCCGGAGACCAGCTCGACGGAAAGGGGTTGGGCAACCCCGAGGCGAGGGGCTTCGCTTCGGACGAGCCGTCGGCGCTCTTGACCAGAATCGTCCCGTCCAAGCGGCCGTATGCAATCTGGCGCCCGTCGGGCGACCAGACCGGATTGACATAGCCCTCGTTTCCGAACGTAAAGCGGCTGGCGACGCCGCGCACGAGGTCGTAGACCCAGAGGTGGAGCAGGCTCCCCCCTCCGCCAAACACTGTCGCGACCGCACGCCGGTCGTCCGGACCGACTACGAGCTGCTGGATGGCTGCCGGCTCGCCCGACGTGCCGAGCGCTTTGCCTTCGAGGTCGAACCACGTCAGCTGTCGCAGCTGTCCGGGCGTTCCCGGCGCGACGACGAGCAATCCGTTCTTCGAGAAGGAAAAGCCGCCACTCCAGCGGATCGGCGTGAACTTGATCTTCTCGGCCACCGGCACCGCCTCGCCGCTCGCCTTCAAGGACGACGCGTCGAAGGGCTGAACCAGCAGATTCCCATCGCGCACGAAGGCGAGGTATCCGGGCTCGACGTAGCGGCCTTCGCTGTTCTCGCGGGCAACGAGAACGGTCTTCTTCGTCTCGATGTCGACAGCCCAGATAGCGTTGTCCTTGGACTCGATCCGGTTGGAGCCGGAAAGAAAGAGTGCGCGCCTTCCGTCGGGAAGAAACCACGGCAGCCGGTGCGTCGCGCCCGGCTCCTTCACCTCGGTGACGGGCGTCGCGGTGCCGCCGGTCGCCGCGACGCGCCAGAGCCCTCCGAACGGCGCGGGCGCAAAGAGAATTACGTCCCCGGCGCTCCAGCTCGCGCCGCGACCGTCCTGCGCCTCGCAGATCGTTTGCACGGCGCCGCCGCCGGCGGGCATCTTCTTCAGCTTGTGATCGGCGAAGAAGCCGATGAACTTGCTGTCGGGTGACCAGAATGGACAAATCGCACCTTCCGTGCCGGTCAGGAGTTGGACGTCGAATCCGTCGAGCGCGCGGACCCACAAACCCTTGCGTCCATCCGAACCCGTGGCCGCATAGATGAGCTTCTGCCCGTCGGGCGAAAGCGCGAGGGCCGTGTTGAACACATCGAGGACGGTTCTCGGCGGCAGATTGATTGAGGAGCGCAGGATGGAGGCCTGCGACGGCGCCCACAGGAGTCGGCCCGCCGCGAAGCCGAGCGCGGCGAGGAAGAGCGCCGCGGCCCATGGCAGCCAGGCGCGTCTCCGTCGGCCGGATGCCGCGACGGGCGCCGCGATCCCGGACTGCGAGCCCCCCTCGGCAATCCACTTGAGCTCGCTGCCGAGGTCCGCCGCGTTCTGCCAGCGGTCCTCCGGATCTTTCGCGAGGCACCGGCGCACGACCCGATCCAGCACCGGAGGCGTCATCGGCGCCACCGCCGAGATGGGAGCCGGCTCCTCCTTCATGATCGACGAGATCAACGACGCCTGGCTCGCTCCCGAAAATGCCTTCTTTCCGGTTGCCATCTCGTAGAGCACGCACCCGAAGGCGAAGATGTCGGTGCGCCCGTCCGCCTCGCGACCCTCCAACTGCTCCGGAGCCATGTACTGGAACGTCCCAAGGATCGTGCCTTCCTGTGTCAGGTTCTGCGCCGTCCCCATCACCGTCGGCAGGGACGTCAACCCCGACTGCGGCGACGGCGCCGTCATCGCCTTGGCCAGGCCGAAGTCGAGCAGCTTCACACCCGACTTCGTGATCATCACGTTGCCCGGCTTCAAGTCCCGGTGCACGATCCCCTGCCGGTGCGCCTTGTCGAGAGCGTCGGCGATCTGAGTCCCGAACCGCAGCGTCTGCTCGAGCGGCAGCGCCCCCTTGGCCAGCCGATCCGACAGCGTCTCGCCCTCGAGCAGCTCCATCACCAGGTACTCGACCCCGTCCTGGTTCCCGACGTCGTACAAGGCGCAGATGTTCGAGTGCGACAGCTGCGAAATCGTCTTCGCCTCCCGCTCGAAACGCTGGCGCACTTCCGGCGACGAGGACAAATGCTGCGGCAGCACCTTCACCGCTACCGCGCGCTCGAGCCTGGTGTCCTTGGCCCGGTACACCTCTCCCATCCCTCCGGCGCCGATCGGCGCCACGATCTCGTAAGGGCCGAGGCGGGTTCCGGCGGCGAGCGTCATCTCAGGCCCCGAGCCTCTCTATGCCCGGCAACCCGTCGAAGCCCGAGTCGAAGCTCAAGATCCGGCCCACTCGGCGCCGCTCCATCACGGATACGTGAAGGGCGTCGCGCGCCGACAGCTTCCGGGACCCGAGAACGATGGACTTTGCTCGCTCGACAATCGGGATATCGACGGGAAACACCTCGTCCACCACGCCGAGGATCGCGTCGAAGGCCGGCTGGATGGCGTCGCGCCGATCGATCGCGACGTACCGGTGGAGGATCTCCTGCAGAACCTGGGCGTCGGTGACCAGCCGCTGGCGCTCCCCGATGCACTGCTCGAGAAGCCTCTGGGCGTCGGCCTTGTGCGGGTGCGGCCCTCCCACGAGGTACATCGGGATGTTCGAATCCACGAAGATCACGGCGTGGTCGGGCCGGCGTAACCCCGCTCGATCTCGCCGAGCATCTGCTCGATGTCGCCCGCCGGATAGCTGTGCCGCGCCGCCGCCCGCACGACCTCGAGCTTCTTGCTCGCCTCGCGCAAGGGCTCGCTTTCCCCGGCGGATCGAAGGGCCTGGCGGACCCATTCCGCTACGGTCATTCGCCGGGTCCGGGCGATCCGCTGGATCTCCCGCAGCTCGTCCTCGTCGAACAGGACCTGCAGTCTCTTACTCATATTAATGAGTCTAAATGACTAATAATAATGAGTCAATCAAGCTTCATCGTCCGAGCTCGGCGAACCAGTTCAGGAGGACCGTCGTCGGTGTCATGGAGTCGCGGCCGAGCGGCGCGACGAAGAGGAAGCGCTGCCCGTCGGCCGTGGCCGCGTACCGATTGCGGAAGGGGCCCGAGGGAACCCGTCCGGGAAACAGCGGCCGCGGAATGCCGGCCTGGAAGGTCTCTCCGGCCTGAACGTCGACCGCCATGAGCTTCTGTTCGGGCGAACGGTAGAAGATCTCCTTGCCGTCGGCCCTCCAGGATGCGTCGATGCCGCCTGCCGTCGAAACCTGCCACTTGCCCCCCGCGTCCGGGAAGGTCTGAACGTAGATCTCGTTGCGTCCCGACTCGTTCGACCAGTATGCGATGAACCGGCCATCGGGCGAGAAGGTAGGCACGAACTCATTGAAGGCGGTCGGGGCCACCGGAATCGGCTTGCGGTCGCCGAAGGTCGGCAACGCGAAGCTGTCCCAGCCCTCCTTTCCCCGGACCGAGTACGCAACGTACCGGCCATCGCTCGACCAGTCGCTGGCGATGATCCGCCCGCCATCGCTTTTCACGAGAAGCTTCTCCTCTCCCTGGCCGCTCGAAGGCTTCTCGAAAAGGCTGAAGCTTCCGTCGCGGTCCGAGGCGAACACGATCCGGCTGCCGTCAGGCGACCACACCGGGCAAATGTTGCTGCCGGCGCCGAAACTGAAGCGCGAATTGACGCCTCGCGCGAGATCCCGGACCCAGATGTCGTTCTTTCCGCTACGAGCGTCCGCCGCATCGAAGGCCAGCCGGTCTCCCTTGCGGGAAAACGCCGGATTCCCGTATTCGCCGGTCCCGCCAGCCGTCTCCAGCTCCTTCCCGCCGCGGTCGAGCCACAACAGCCGGACTCCGGAATCGCCGGTGCGGTAGGCGAGGACCCCGTTGCGGGATACCGAGAAGCGCGCGAGCCCGACCGCATCGGTGCCAATCTTCTCGGCCACCGGAGCCGGCTCCCCCGTCGTCTTCAAGGACTTCAGGTCGAAACGCTGCGCGACGAGGGTCTTGTCGCGCACGAAAAGAAGGTATCCGGGCGGGGCATACGTGATGAGCGTCTGGGCCGGCGCCACGGGCTTCGACTCCTTCGAGTCGAGCGAGCCGATGCGGTACATGTTGTCTTCCGGCTTCTGCCCGCTCGCCATGTAGATGAAGTGATGGCCGTCGGGGAGGAACTCCGGCCAGGCGACGTTGGTTTCTTTCCGCGACGCGTCGGGCTTCACCTGAACGACCGGCGCCCCGCCCGCCGCGGAGACGCGCTGAATGGGATCCCCGGTGACGCCGTCGAAGAGAATCACGCCCTCCGAGCTCCAGGAGCCATCGGCCCCCGTCGGCGCGTCGCAAACTTTCTGCGGAGGCCCGCCGGAGACTTCGACTTTCTTGAGCTTGCCTTCGGCAAAAAAGCCGAGGAACCTCGAGTCCGGCGACCAGAAGGGTCGCGTCGTCCCGTCGGTGCCTTCCAGCGCGTGCGCCGACAGGGCGTTCAGGGCCCGCATCCAGATGCGGGTCTTGCCCGAGGCGTCCGTCGCGTTGAACGCGATGTAGCGGCCGTCCGGAGAGACGCGCGGCATGTCGATCGAGGTCAAGTCCTCGGGCGCCGCGATATCGAAGCGGGCCGTCAGAGGCGGAACCGGCGCGCGGCGCACGTAACCGAGCGAGGCCAGCGCCGCCGCCAGGGTCGCCACCGCCGCCACCGCCCATGCGAGCTTCTCCCGGCTCCTGCGGCGCGCGGCGACGGGCGCCGGCAGCCCCACCTGCGAGCCGCCCTCTGCGATCCACTGGAGCTGGAGCTTGACGTCGTGGGCCGTCTGGAAACGGTCCTCGGGGTCCTTGGCGAGGCAGGTCTTGACGACGCGGTTTAAGGCCGGCGGAGTCATGGGCGCCGCCTCGGAGATCGACGGCGGATCGTCGCGCAGGATCGACCCGATGAGCGACGCCTGGCTCTTGCCCGAGAAGGCCTTCTTTCCCGTCGCCATCTCATAGAGCACGGCGCCGAAGGCGAAGATGTCCGAGCGGCTATCCGCCTCGCCGCCCTCGAGCTGC
>JANMPW010000711.1:0-2995 GCA_031370065.1 Acidobacteriota bacterium | reverse complement strand
GCCCAACTCGCCCGACGCCAGGAGTCTGAGATTCAGACGATTCGCGTCTGAAATCTGAGATTGAGACGGGTCTCGGAGTCGCGGCTACTGCTGGAAAGCTCGCGTGTCGGCGCCGCCGCAAAGGCGGGATAAATCGCTTCGGTCGTTGCGATACGTCTTCTGTTCGCCCGTGACGCTGTCGGTCACGGTCAGCGTGTATTCGAGATCCGTCAGGCCGGTGTGAAAGAGCCAGAAGTACCCGCCGGGAAGCGCGGTCGCGTCGAGCATCTTCACGAAGACCTCCGGAAAGGTCGCGTCGTTCGTGAACGCCGGAAGGCTGAAGTATCCCCACTTCGCGCCTTGCGGCACCGCGATGCCGTTCGCCGTCCGCCCCGTTCGCGGATCGACGGCGAAGAGCGTTGCCTGGAAGCGGCCGAGCAGGTCCAAAGTCGGGGATCCTTCGCCGGGGAGCACCCGCGCGGAGCGCGGAGCGTTCGATTGCGCATCCGCGATCGGCTCATTCGTAAACGTTCTCGTGTCGGCCCCGCCGCAAAGGCTCTGCGGATCCGAACGATCATTGCGGTAGCTCTTCTGCCGCCCGGTCACCGTGTCGACGATCGAGAGCGTGTACTGCAGATCCGTCAGGCCGCTGTGGAAGACCCAGTAGCCGCCGTCGAAGGAAGTCGCATCCACCATCTTGACGAGGATCTCGGGAAAGCTCGGATCTCCCGTGAAACCGGGGAGGCTGAAGTAGCCGAAGCGGTCCGCCTGCGGCACCGCGCGTCCCACCTCGAGGCGCCCCGTGCGGGGGTCGACGGCCTGGACCGTCGCGACGAATCGGCCTCCGAGGAGGCACAGGGATGAGGCGGATCCGACGCAGGGAGCGGCGATCTCGAAGTCGTAGACTCCCCCGCCGGCAGCGACGTGCACGAAGCGCCCGCTCGAGTCGATGACGAGGCCGGTGGCCGGGCCATCGGGGAGACCGTCGCTCAAGCTCCCCCAGGTTGCACCGCGATCGGGGCTGCGGAAGACTCCGTGGGGCGTCGCGGCGTAGAGCGTCGCCGGCGACGAAGGATCGATCGCGAGGCTGGAAGCGACGGGACTGCCGTCGAATTCCGGCTCGGGAAGCCCGGCGCTGATGTCCACCCACTGGCCGCCGCCGATCGCGCTGCGGTAGAGCCTTCCGCGCAGAGAGGCATACACGAAGCGCGCATCGGTCGGGTCGATTGCGACGACGCCGAAGTTGGAGAAATACCAGTCGTCGGGCCAGCCCGACGTTTCCACGTTGAACCAAGTCGCCCCGCCGTCCGTACTCCGCTCGAAGCTGCGGATCGCAAACCCGGAGAGCGTCGCAAATACTTCCTCGCCGGAAGCAGACACGGCCAGAGAGGTCACCTCGCCGATCAAGCCGTGGTCGATCGAGAGTGTCCAGCTCGCGGTGCTGTCGGTGCTCTTGAACACCTGGGCGGGGTAGCCTGGAAGGCCGTAGTTTCCGATGAAGAACGTGTCCGGCGTGCCGCCCGCGATCACCAGCCTCGAAGGGCCGTACACCGGCAGCTCCATCGGCTGCCAGCTCGCTCCGCCATCGGTGCTCCTGCCGAGCTGCGAAAAGAGATCCAGCGACTCCGGCTGGATGACCACGGAGAACAACCGCGAATTGGCGTTGGCCGACGACCAGGAATGCGCGCCATCGTCGCTCCGAAAGAGGCCAGAGAAGAAGGAGCCGGAGTAGACGAGGCCGGGGTTTCGGGGATCCATCGCCGGCGAAGCGTCCAGCGCCCGCAGACCGACGCTTGCAGGAATCCAGGTCGCGCCGGAGTCGCTGGTCTTGAGCACCCCATACGACGCGCCGCCGTAGACCGTCGCCGGCGAGGCCGCGCTCGACGCGAAGACGCTCGGCGGCACCGTCGGTAGCGCGAGCTGCTGCCAGTGCTCCCCTCCGTCCGTGCTCCGGAACGCCTCGCTCGGAAACGGCACGTCCACCGAGGGACTGCCGGCGACGTAGAGTTCGGATGGACCGGTCGCAGAGACCCGGCCGATCACACCGGGAAGAACGTTCGACCACGTGGCGCCGGCGTCTCCACTCCGAAACAGCCCCTGCTCTGTGGTCGCGAAGACGCGGGAGGCAAGGTCGACGGAGACGCTGCGCACCTCGGCGCCCGCCGAAGGGGACGGGACGTTGACCCAGGTCTGGCCGCCGTCCCCGGATCGATAGATCGCGTATATCGAGTCGGCAAAGGGCCCCCTGCCGAGCACGTAGAGAACGTCCGGATGGGCGGAATCCATGGAGAGGCTGCCAACGAGGGCAGGAAGCCCCTGTGAGCTTCCCGCGTCCCACGTCACTCCCCCATCGAGGCTCTTTGAGACGCCACCACCGGTGGATGCGTATACGGTCGACGGGGTTCGCGAATCGATCGCCAATCCGAACACGCTCTCGAATCCCAACGAATGCCAGGTTGCCCCGCCGTCTGTACTCTTGAAGGCGCCGCCCTGCTGCAGGCCCGCGTAGAGCGTCAACGGGTGTTGAGGATCGATCGTCAGGCAGAGAACGTAGAGCGGAAGACCGGCGGTTTCGCGTCCCGGAAATCCCAGGTTCACGGCGATCCAGCTCGCGCCACCATCCAGGGTCTTGAACACCCCGTACCCCCGAATCCCGGCGTAGGCGATCTGGGGCTGCGACGGATCGACCCCGAGAACGCTGACATTGCCGCCGTAGGGCCCGTCGCTCGTCCACCGGTTGATTCCAGCGAAAACCGGCTCTCTGATTGTCGCGATCAGCGCCGCCGCTGCGAGCAGCACGCGGCGGACCCCCGCCGGACGAAGACGCAACCTGTTCAATAACTGCAAGCCAACCGAGTATACGTCGCGGGGCCGCCGCCCGTTTGTCGGCGCTTACTCGATCCCGTACTTCTTGATCTTCTGGTACAGCGAGCTGCGCGGGATTCCGAGCTTCTTGGCGGCGGCCTCGACGCGGCCGCCCTCGGCGCGCAGGACGCGCTCGATGTGCGCGCGCTCG
>JANMPW010000677.1:0-3230 GCA_031370065.1 Acidobacteriota bacterium | reverse complement strand
GCACCGCGCTGAGCCGCCTCGCGCGCGATCATCCCCGTACCCGTAGCCACGTCCAAGATCCGGTCGCCGGATCGGACGTCCGCGAGGTGGAGAATCTGCCGCGCGACAGGCGCTAGCGTCGGATCGAGCACCTCAGCGTATGCGGTCGAAGCGCGGCCGTAGGCGTCCGCGTAGCGATCAGACGGCCGAACTCGCATCGGCCCATCCTAGGGCCTCGGGCGTCGTTCGGAGCACTCGCCCAGTCGAGAGGCGTCTCGCCAAATTTCAGAGCGCTGGCGGAGGTGTGCCAGACCTGGGAGGATGATCCAGCGGCACGCAAAACATGGCTGAGTGTTGAGCACGACGTTGGCCAAGGCATCGTCCTCCGAACGGAAGGATCACGTCGTGTCCCCACAGACCTCTCGGTTCCGCAGGCTGGGCGCGTTCTGTCTGATTGGCGCGCCGGCGCTACTGCTTGCTGCGCATGTTCTTGCGCCTTCTCTGAAAAGTGGTGAGAAAGAAACCTCGCAGCTCGCGAGAGTGGCGCAGCACAGCGATCGCTTCTACGCCTCGACGGTGCTCAACCTGATCTCGATCATGCTGCTTCTGCCCGCGCTGTTTGTCCTGGTGCAGCCGCTGAGAAAGCGCGGAGCCCGTTTCGGCTTCCTTGGTGGTGCAGCAGCGCTCGTCGGCGCCGTCTCGATCGCGGCTGGGCTCGGAGCATCACTGATCGTTTGGCAAATGGCGCAGGTCGCCGACCGCGCCCAGATGGTCGCGCTCCTCAAGCGTGCCAACACCGCCACCGGATCCTTCCTATTCCTCGGCCCACTTCAAGCGCTCCTCGGACTCGGGATCGTGCTGATCGCGATTGGTGTCTACCGCGCCCGCACCTTCCGGCGCTGGCAACCAATCCTGCTCGGACTCGCCGCCCCAGCACTTGCCGCAAACCACATCGCCGGCGCCACCGTCCTACTCCTCGCCCTCGGATCAATGAGCTGGCGCACCCTCGCCACCCCCAAGGCCCACGACACCTCGCTACCAAACCCCGAAGGGGTCGCACAAACCGGTGCCGTTTAGCCGTCGGCTGTGACGGTGGCACCAGGACTCAACGAGGGCTCTCAGACACCGACGCGAACAAGAACGAAATTTCACGTCTGACAAGGAGGAGTCGTGCGCGCAGTTCGTCGTGGAGCAAACCAGATCTACCGCGTGCTGATCGCGCTGTTCTTCATCGCATGCCTCGTCCAGATCTTCTTGGCGGGACGCGGCGTCTTCGGAATCCGCTCCTCAACGACCTATCGTAAGCCCGGCGACTTCTTCGATCACCAACACAGCTTGACCCCGCATCGTGCTCTCGGATTCATCCTCGGCTTCGCCGCCATCTTGATGCTGCTGCTCACGCTGATCGCCTGGAACAAAGCGATCCTCCCCTGGACACTCGCGCTCGCCCTCCTCGCATTCCTCGTCCAATCGCTCACCGCAATCCCCAGCCACCCCTGGATCGCAGCCTTCCACCCGCTGGCCGGCATCACCATCCTCGCCATATCTGGATGGCTCGCACACAACGCATGGAGACGGAAGACCGCCCCCGACCCGCGCCGAGACACACACCTGAACCGGTAAACCGACCCGCCGCCCGCTCACGGCACATTGACGAACACCGGCGCCACTCGGGAACACTGGCCGAGGCGAAAGACATTTCCGCCGTGACTTTGGCACCGGTTCGGCATAAGCTGACGCCTCATCGACTTACGGAGGACTGACATGCCTCAATACATGGTGGAGCGTCATCTCCCTGGTTTTCCGCCCGACGACTTGCCGAGCGCCGCGGGTGCTGCAAAGGAAAAGTCGGCTGAACTTACGGCCGAAGGCCAGGACGTCACCTACGTGCGGTCTACGTACGTGCCGCAAGGTGAGAAATGTTTCTGCCTCTTCGAAGGGACCTCGCGTGAGGCTGTTGAGGAAGTGCAGAAGCGCGCTGGACTGCCGTACGAAACGATCCATGAGGCCGCATTTTTGACTGCCGATCAGGTGTAGCCGTCAGACCAACTCGGGTGAAACTCTTGAGCACTCGCGCAGCCGAGAGAAGCCGTTAGTCGTTCCGGAGTTGAATCCGCACGTCCGGCCACCGCTCGGTGACGAGAGCAATCAGCCGGTCACCGTCATGGCCGTCTTTGACTCCGACCCGGATCTTCCGTCCCCAAAACTTGGGCGTCCATCCTGCCGACGCGATGGCATCCATGGCCTCGCGCGCCTCTGCCCAGCTCCGAAACCAAGCTTTGAAGATCCACCCCCGACCCTCCTGTCCCTCCAATCGGCTTCATGCGCGGGCCGGTCGGCAAGGATCATCTCGACGCGCTCCGTCATCCGTTGAAGTCTGACCGATCAGGGTGCTGTGAAGCGTGACCGCGTCAGGGTGTCGTTACGAACCCTGGCCAACGCGAGTCACGTTCCGCGCCGCACTCGGCGAATAGCACTCTCCGGGCTAGGCAGCGTGGCGTTCGGAACTCGCCCCGAAAGAGTCTGACCCAGATCAGACAACGACGTATCTTCTGCGAGCAGGGTGGCGGCGGGCTGTTTTTGGGACGTCCCGGAACGTGGAACTACTCGGCGTTGCTCGCGGCCTCGAGTTCAACGGCGATCTTTCCGGCTTCGCCGTGCTTCTCGATGACCACGTGGTCCGGAACCGTCTCGATGACATGTTCGATCTCTCGGATGACGTGGTTCTTCTTCACGACGAACCTCGCCGGTGCCGCGCGGATGTGTTCATACTCGGGCAGAGTCAACGAGATGCGTTCCATGCACGCTGCGTCTGAACATTCGCAGAAGAATTCGTATCGGTGGGAATCAAGGCCGTGCGACTCTGCCTTCTCGTTGACCTTTTCGTTGACGCCCCGGAAGAAGTCTTCGTTCTGCGCAAGGCGTGATTTCTGGAGGTCATCCATGTATGGATTCCCTGCCCACACCGGCGCAAAATCAAGCGCCGGCGCGTGGGTGAGTCAGCGGCGTTCAAATTGACTAGGGGTAACGTCGTCGCTAACCGGAAACTCTGACCGCGCAGTTTGGTCGATGTGACCTTCCCGACCGTACCTGACGAATACGAGCGGTCGTCGGCTGTGGGGGGACTCGCCTCTGCAACTGGTCCGTCCCGGGCATCCGCGCCGGGCTGTTTAGTTGGTTTTCGTTGTGATCTCTTCGTCTGATTCGGTCTTCGTGGCCGTGTCGGGCCGGTAGGCGGCGGCGGTCTCGTT
>JANMPW010000670.1:0-1730 GCA_031370065.1 Acidobacteriota bacterium | reverse complement strand
GTGTCGGATGTCGTGTCCGGCTTTGCCGGAGGCAACCACCTCACCGCGCACTACGAGACAGTCAGCAGCGGCACGACCGGCCACGCGGAGGCCGTGAAGGTCACCTACGACCCCTCGAAGATCAGCTACGGCCAGCTGCTGAAAGTGTTCTTCGCCGTCGCGCACGACCCTACCGAGCTGAACCGGCAGGGTCCGGACGACGGGCCGCAATATCGGTCATCCATCTTCTATGAAAACGATGAGCAGAAAACAGTCGCGGCGGCCTACATCCAGCAGTTGAACGATGCAAACGTCTTCCCGCGGCGCATCGTGACGACCGTCGCGCCTCTCAAAGCGTTCTATCCAGCCGAGGACTATCACCAGAACTTCCTCGCCCGGAACCCTGACTATCCCTATATCGTGGTCAACGATTTGCCGAAGCTTCGCGCGCTCAAGGCAGAGTTTCCGGAGCTCCTGAAAGGAGCGCGGACAGCGAAGAACAAGTGAGGCCTACTGAAAGGCGAATCGCTTGACCGTGAGCAGAACGCCCATAAGCGCCACCGCCAGCAGCGTGCCGCGCTCGCTGAAGAACACGTCGCGCCAGGGATGCAGGGGCGTGATGGGCGCCAGCGCCGAGAGCGGCGGCCATCGTGGCATCCAGGGCCTCACCTGCCGGGCGTAATCGTCGTACGCGCCCGGGTACTTGCCGCGGATGAAGGCGGCTTCCCAACCGGCAATTGCGCGGTACTGCGCGAAGAACACGATCCACGCGACCGGCACCATCCAGAGCAGCCCGGACCACCCGGCAAACCCCGTCCACAACAACCAGTTCCCGACATACAGCGGATTGCGGACGATGGCGTAGGGGCCGGCGGTCATCAGGGGACCGTAACGCGTCGTGCGCGTGCGGGAAATCGTGCCGATATGGCGCACGGCCCAGAGCCGCAGCGCCTGTCCGCTCAGGACGAGCGCCGCGCCGGCGGCCACGACGGCGAGACTGGTGACTTCTCCATAACGGACGAACAGCAGGATGAGCGCGAGGGGAACTGGAAGAAAGGAACGGTATCGGAACAGCCAGGCCCCCGTCGGGGCGTCGGAAGTCATCCATTCGATAGTACCATTCAAGCATGCGGTTCCTCCTGCGCTTGCTGTTGAATGGCCTGGCGATCATGGTCGCTGCGTGGTTCGTGCCCGGCGTGCGCCTCGCGGGAGTGGTTCCCGCGATCCTCGCGGGCGCCCTGCTGGGACTCGTCAATGCCCTCGTTCGGCCAATTCTGCTGCTCCTGACGCTTCCCTTCACGCTGCTGACGCTCGGACTGTTCATCTTCATCGTCAACGCGATCTGTTTCGCGCTGACGGCGGCGCTCGTGCCCGGCTTCGATCTGAGCGGATTCTTCGCAGCTTTCTTCGGCGCGTTGGTCGTCACGATCGTCAGCTGGGTGGTGAACGGACTGCTGTCGGACCGTTCCGATCGAGCGCGATGAGCCGCCAGGGCAACGCGCTCGCGAGAACCACCAGTCCCTAAACAGGGTGCTGAAAAAGTCATGATCAACTTCCAACCTCCAACCCCCAACCTCCCAAGGGAAGCGATTTGCTGTGGTTTCTGGGGTCTATCTGGGAGTTGGGAACTGGGCGTTTGGGGGTTTATTTGCCGCGTTTTTCAGCGACCTGCTAAAACCGGCGTTCGGCCCCCACCAACCCCGGCTTCATGGGCGGCGCCTCCGGCAGGCGTTCGAAACCCACCAGCCGCC
>JANMPW010000653.1:0-4684 GCA_031370065.1 Acidobacteriota bacterium | reverse complement strand
ACGACGAAGAGGACGCCGCGCTCGCGGCAGAGCTTGCCGATCTCGGCGAGCGGAAAGACCCATCCGTTGTGGAAGGCCACCCAGGAGACCGCGACGACGCGCGTGCGACCGTCCACGAGGGCGGCGATGTCCTCGGCCGTGACCCGCCCGGCGCGGTTCTTCGCGGTGCGGCACTCGACGCCGCGGGACGCGAGACCGCGCCACGGGTAGGCGTTGGACGGGAACTCCATGTCGTCGGTGACGACGTTGTCCCCCTCCTTCCAGGGAAAGCCGAGCGCGACGAGGTTCAGGCCCCAGCTCGTGTTCGGAAGGAAGGCAATTTCGGTGGAAGCCGCTCCAACGAACCGGGCGGCCTTTTCGCGCGTCGTCTCGATCATCCCGTACCAGGTGCGCCAGTCGGCGGCACCGCGGTCGCGGACGTTTTCGACGTGCGCCGTCATCGCGTCGGCCACGCGGCGCGGCAGCGGTGCGACAGCGGCGTGGTTCAGGTAGACCAGGTTCTTCCGGACGGGGAACTCCCGGTCGAGCGCGGCGGGGGAGAAGTCGAAGGTCATCCGCCCAGGATCTTCCTATAGAACGCCTCGTAGTCGGAGATCATCCGCTCGCTGCCATAGAACCGCTCGGCCCGCAGGCGGCAGGCGGCGCGGTCGATCTCCGGCACGCGCCGGACGAAATCCGCGAGCTCCTCGTCGGTCTCCCCGAGAAATCCCGTGACGCCGGGCTCGACGAGCTCCGGCAGGGACCCGCGGCGCGTGGCGATGACGGGAGTGCCAGCGGCCATGGCCTCGGCGACGACGAGGCCGAAGGGCTCGTCCCAGGAGATGGGAAAGAGGAAGGCCCGGGCGCGCGAGAGCAGCGCGAGGACCTCGTCGTTCGGGAGCGAGCGGAAGTGACGTACTCGCTCGCCGTCGACGTGCGGCCGGATCCTCGTCTCGTAGAACGGCTCGCTCTCGGCGAGGTAGGGCGTGACGTCTCCGACGAGGACGAGCGGTAGGCCGGCGTTCTTTGCGATGGCGATGGCGCGGTCGGCCCCCTTGTGCGGCACGAGGCGCCCGACCGTGATCAGAAAGTCGCCGGGCGTCGGACCGAACGGCACGCGCGCGACGTCGATGCCGTAGGGAATCACCGGAAGGCCGCCGCCGAGCATCCGGTTCTGCGCCTCGGAGATGCAGACCGGGCGCAGCTTCGGGCAGTGCGCGCGGTAGTACTCGTGCAGGTGCTTCTCGATGTATGCGTAGGTCATGACGCTCGGGTGTTCGCTCGCCTTGGAGAAGTACGCCGCGGGCGTGGGCCAGTGCGAGTGCAGGATGTCGAAGCGGTCGGCGAGCGCGTACGCCTCGGCCACGTTGCGGACCTCGTACTCCCGTTCGAGGTACGAGGTGGATGTGGGGTCGTCCTGGGTTGCGCGCGGCACTACCGAACGGAGCCGCGCCGTCGTCTGCGAATCGCCCGAGGCGAAGAGCGTGACGTCGTGGCCGCGCGCGACGAGGCCCCTGGTAAGCCGGTCGATCGCGATTTCCGTGCCGCCGTGCGACCGGGGCGGGACCGAGAAGCAGATCGACGCGATCTGCGCGATCCTCACGGGGCCAGGCGCACGGCACCGGCTTTCGCGAGCAGATCGAAGTACTCGGCGATCGCCGGAAGCGGCACGGGAGCGTAGCGGCCGGTGAGGGCGTCGCGGATCTCGGAAACGGAGCGCTTGCCGTCGGCGAGATTGAACGCCTCGTAAGCGAGCACGTCGCCGTCCTCGCGCTGTGCCAGCGCGGTCTTCGAGAAATCTGCGCCGGGGATGTCGGCGAAGTAGTCGTAGTAGTAGACGTTGAGCGGGCCGACGATTTGCGCATTGCGCGTCGGGACGCGCCGGTCGGCGGAAGGCGGCGCGGGCGGCATCGCGCGGCGCAGCTCTCGTGCGTCGGCCGCGACGGCCTTCGCGGTCGAGGGCCAGAGGCGCGCGACGGACTCGAGCGTTTCGATCCCGGAGGCGATCGCCTCGCGCCGCGCGACCGCCGCGTCCGGGCCGACGCGAGTGCTCGCGCGCAGCACCCTCTCCTCGACGTCGGCCCGCGTGAGGGCGAGCAGGCGCGAGGCCTCGGACTCGGGCAGGGCGGCCAGCGTGTACACGATGCCCGCGCCCATGTAGGCGACGCGGCCGAGCTTGGTCGCGTCCAGGTTCTCGGGCTGGTCCTTCTGCGTGTGGATCGTCACGTCGGGGTAGTCGTGGAAATAGAGCATGGGCACGCGGAAACCCGCGGCCTCGAAGACCTCGTGGTCGCTGCCCATGTTCAAGCCGCGGACGTCGCCCAGGAACATCTCGCGCGAGCCGGGCGGCCACACGAGCCCTTCGTACGCTGTGCCGCGCCCCTCGGCGTACCGCGACGAGGCCGCCACGACCTCGTCGAACCACGACGCCGCAATCACGTTGGCGACGTGCGGCAAGCTCCCCGCCGTGCGGGAGAGATGGAAGGTGCCCCTGGTCGTCGCGAGCAGTCCGCCGACCATGTCCATGTGGACGCCGCCCACCAGGCGCGCGACGACCTCGGGGTGCCGCGCGAGGTAGGCCTGGGAGCCGGTGATCTCCGGGAGCCAGAGGAAACGGATCGTGCGCGTCGGGCGGGGGAGCGCCTGCTTCCGGATGGCCGAGGCGAGCGAGCGCGCCACCTCGAGGATCGCGGCGCTGCCCGAGGCGTTGTCGTTGGCGCCGGCAGACTCGTGGCAGAGGTGCGCGGTCACGACGACCTCGCCGGCCGCGGGGCTCGTGCCGGGGATCGTGGCGACGACAACGTCATAGGTCGCGGGCACCATCCTGGCTTTCACGGCCGCGTGGAGAACGATGTGCTCCCCGGCGGACAGGCGCGCGCGAAAATCT
The DNA here is from genome assembly GCA_031370065.1 of Acidobacteriota bacterium. Taxonomy (GTDB): domain Bacteria; phylum Acidobacteriota; class Thermoanaerobaculia; order UBA5066; family Gp7-AA6; genus DAHUXD01. Next base: position 1,818 of record JANMPW010000653.1, on the reverse strand, counting down.
TCGGCCTGCCGCTTCGAGACCATGAACGCGAAGCGGTTCTGGAGCTGGTAGGGCGACATGTGACCCCAGCGCACGAGGTCGCGGTCGTCGCCGGACCAGGGCGTGGCCTGGTTCGGGTAGCTGGAGAGAAAGCCGGCGGCGCCCCGCTCCTCGCAGGCGAGCCGGTGGACCGTCGGGAGCGTTCCGTCGGCGAGGACGATCTTGCCCCGCACGTCCTTGCCCTCGTAGTCCTTCGGCGAAGTGCCCTTTCCGACATCCACCAGCTCGGCCGTGACGTCCGCGTCCTGGCTGTAGTCCGCGAGCGCCACGGGAAGGCTCGGAAATGAGGCGATGAGTCTCTTCGTCGGCGCGACCTCCTCGAGGGTCGCGGACACGGGATCCCAACCGACGTGGGAGAGAAAGTGAGCGTACTTCGTCTTTCCATCTGCGGGGAAATGCTCGATGGCGGCGTCGGAGAGCCCGACGGCGATCGCCTTCTTCCTCATGAGCTCGGCTGCGGCGGTGAAACCCGGCGAGCCCTGAACCCGATGAAAGCGTCCGAGCTCCCGCACGGTCTCGAGCGCGGCGACGCCGTCCGCCTCTGCGTGGATCGCCGCGGGCACTTCGTCCGGCCAGAATGGGATCGTGCGGTCCTGGGCGGCGGCCGTGGCGGCGGCCAGCAACAAAATGTAGGGGAGGGGCTTTGCCCCTCCCGCTACGTTTGACATGGCGTTACTTGGCGACCGTGAAGGGGACGACTGCGGCCGTCTTCTCCCAGGCCATCGCGAGCTTGCCGCCGGCTTCCGTCATGTCCACGAATCCGATCGTGAACTGGTCGATCGAGACGTTCGGCGTGATCATCGTCATGGGAACGCGCACGACGTCGAACTTCGGGTCGTATTCGTACGAGCCCCAGATCTTCGTCTTGTCCTTCGGGTCGTACTGGTCCTGGGTGGGCTGCGTCGAGAGGATGAGCGTCCAGGCGCCTTCCTTCAACGCGACAAAAACGTCGTAGCTGCCGGGCTCGAGCTTCTTGCCGCCAATCGTCAGGGCGACCTCGGTTGTGAGCTTCGTCGTCTGGTTCGCACCAGCGCGCCAGACCGGAGCTCCGGCGTTGACGGCCTTGCCGTAGTCCGCGCCCTTGCCAAAGATGTTCGTGCGGCCGCGCAGCATGGGCCGGCTGTACGTGACCTCGATCCACTTGCCGCCCGCGGCCGTCCGATCGCCGTCCTTGTCGGGCGCGCCCCACGTGACGCCGACCATCGTCGAAGCCGTGCCCGCCGGCGAGAGGGGCTTCTTGTCCTGCGCCGTCATGGTCACGACGCCGGCCAGAAGCAGAGAGATTCCGAGAATGGATGCCTTCCGGATCATTGTGTCCTCCTGTCCCAGTGTTTCGAGCGGCGGCCCGAGACTTCGGGCCGGTCCGCGGAGGTGAAGCATATAAAATCCCGCCCCAACATGAACACCCTTCGCAGGCTCGTTTCGTCGGCGGTCCCGATTCTCCTGGCCTTGCCTGCGGCGGGCGGCACTTCCGGCAGCGAGCGCCTCGCCTATGCCCTGACGGGAGGGCGTGTGATCGTTGCTCCGGGCCAGGTCGTGGACCCCGGCGTGGTCGTCGTTCGCGGCGGCGTGATCGAGGCCGTCGGTTCCGCCGGCTCGACCCCGACCCCTTCGGACGCGCGGGTCCTCGACGTGAAGGGCAAGGTCGTGCACGCGGCCTTCATCGACCCGTACGTGCCTGCCGACCGGCTCGCGGGCAAGGGGCCGAAGCGGCCGCCCGAGGACGGCGAGCCGGCCAGTCCCCCTTCCAGGCGGCCGACCGGACCGGCCTCGCATCCG
>JANMPW010000635.1:0-2772 GCA_031370065.1 Acidobacteriota bacterium | reverse complement strand
TGTCGACGTCCTCGAGGATCTTGGTGCCGTGGAACCTGCGCGACAGCATCTCCACGAGTGAGGTCTTGCCGACGCCAATCGGGCCGTCGATCGCGAGGTGTCGGAGCTTGACGTCGCCTTCCGTGGGAATTGCCATCGGAGGGGATTCTAATGCGATCGCGGCGCGCCGTCGGCAGGGCCCGAAACGAAGCGCGCCAGCACGTGTCCGTCGCCCTCGAGCAGCTCCAGGCTCTCGCCTGTGATTCGATCGCCGGTGGCCGCTTTGAGCGCCTCGAGGAACGCCTGCTCCTGCCGCATCACGTCCTCCGGGCAGGCCATCATCGTCATGCCGCCGGGGGTGGTGTGGGGAAGCATGTCTCCCGTCTCCCGTCTACCGCGCCAAAACCTGTACTACGCCGCACAGGCACAGCGTCACCGACACGAAGCCATTCGCCGTGAAGAAGGCCGCGTTGACGCGCGAGAGGTCGCCGGGCCGGACGATCGTGTGCTGGTAGACGAGGGCCGCGAGCGTGGCCGCGATCCCGGCGAGAAAGATCGCGCCGCCGCCCGAGAGGCGCCAGACCGCGGCGAGCAGGACGACCATCGTGACGTGGAGCAATGCCGAGATGACGAGCGCCCGCGCCGCCCCGAGGCGGGCAGGGATCGATCGCAGGCCCGCGCGCCGGTCGAATTCCTCGTCCTGCAGCGAATAGATGACGTCGAACCCGGCCGTCCAGAAGAGGACGGCGAGCCCGAGAAGGATGGGAAGCCACTCCACCGAGCCGCGGACGGCGATCCACGCCCCGACGGGCGCGAGCGCGAGGCAGAGCCCGAGAACGAGGTGCGAAAGCGCCGTAAATCGCTTCGTGTAGGAGTAGAGGAGGAGCAGGGCGAGCGCGACCGGCGAGAGCAGGAACGCCAGGCGGTTGAGGCTCGCCGCGGCCGAGACAAACAGGACGATCGAGGCGACGAGAAAGGCCCGCGCGAATCCGACCGACAGTGCGCCCGAGGGCAGCGCGCGCGTGGCGGTCCGCGGGTTCGCCGCGTCGATGCGCCGGTCAGCCAGTCGGTTGTGCGCCATCGCGGCGCTGCGTGCTCCGACCATCGCGAGCAGGATCTTGCCGAGCGTCGCCGGCGCCGGCCATCCGCCCGCGGCAAGGAAAGCCGAGTAGAGAGCGAAGGGAAGCGCGAAGAGGGTGTGTGAGAACCTGATCATCTCGAGCGTCGTCCGGAGCGACCCGAAGACGCCTGGCCGGGCGTTCACTGCGGACGGCGGCGCGGCTTCGGTGGCATGGAGGCGCCCGTCTCGCCTTTCCATCGGAATTGCTCCCCGCGCGGCTCGAGGCCGAGAGCGCGCGCCGCGCGGACGCACCAGGCATCGAGGAAGCGGTCGACCGAGGGCGAGGCGATGTAGAAGGCCGGCAGGGGCGGCGCGATGATCGCTCCGGCCGTCGCCGCGCGGCGCATGTTCTCGATGTGGACGAGCGAGTATGGCGACTCGCGGAATGCGAGCAGAAGCGGGCGCCGCTCCGTGAGGCAGACGTCGGCCGCGCGCTGCAGCAGGTCGCGCGAGGTGCCGTTGGCGATCGAGCCGAGCGTGCCGGCGCTGCACGGGACGACGGCCATTCCGGAGACGGGGTAGGAGCCGGACGCGATCGACGCGCCGACGTCCGCGTTGGCGTGGATCCTCACCCGCGCGGCCAGCGCGCGGGGCGCCCCGAGGCGGGCGACCCAGGACTCGGGAGACGTGATGTCGGCCGCGATCTCGCTGCGCGCGACCTGGAGCCCCGCGTCCGAGATGACGAAGTGAAGGCGCGCGAGGCCCTTCGAAGCGAGCGCGATCTCGACGAAGCGCTTTGCGAGGAGCGCTCCCGAGCCTCCCGAAACGCCGACGACAATCTCCCGACCCGCCACGCGCGTCAGTCTATACGGGCGGACCGACAAGAAATTGGACACGCGACAGGCCGCGTTGACACCGCTCCTCGGGTTGCGGGGTCAGTGCTTTGGCGTTGGCGCCGCGCGGTTGCCGACGGCGTTTCTGTCACATGCCCGGGGCGGGATCGGCCCCCTCTCCCGGCCTAACCCTCTCCGCGTTCTCCACTTGGGCTTCGGGTGGGCCGCCGGCACGGTCTTCGCGATGAACGCATCTCGAACGAAAGGAGGTGCCGATGGAGAACGCCTGATCGCAAAGACCCGATGAGGACAAGTTTTCAAGCCAACGAATCGAACGGAATCGTTTTTTCGAAATCGGAAGGAGTTGTCGATGCATCCGTCCAGGATTCGCGCAGCCGGTCTCGCCGTCTTCCTGTGTCTCGGGGCGGCCGCTCTTCTCTTCGCCGAAGGAACGGAAGAGAAGGCCGCCGCCAAAAAGGTCAACATCAACACTGCGTCCGAGGCAGAGCTCGCCTACCTGCCGCGTCTCGGTGCGAAGGTCGCCGCCCGCATCGTCGAGCATCGCAAGCAGAAGCCGTTCGCCCGCCCCGAGGAGCTCATGGAAGTCAAGGGGATCGGCGAGAAGCTCTTCGTGACGCTCAAGCCCCATGTCGCGGTCAGCGGTCCCACGACCCTCACTGCCAAAATGCGTTCTGCCTCCTCCTCGGCCTCCCGCCGCGCCTCCCCCCCGGCGGCGCCGAAGGAGAAGCCCGCCACCACTGTCCCGCTGGGCAAGGGACGGTGACCTCCACGCCCGCCCGGGGCCCTCAGGGCCCCGGGCCTCTTCGCCCCGAGAGCGGCGTTTCGCTCGTCGAGCTGCTCATCGGGATCACTGCGGTGGCGTGGATCCTCGCGCTCGCG
>JANMPW010000613.1:0-5390 GCA_031370065.1 Acidobacteriota bacterium | reverse complement strand
TCTGTCACCGAAGTTTCGATAGCGCCATGCGGTTTCTGACAACCACCGTGGCCCTCGCTCTTGGGCCTTCTTGCATCTTTCGAGCGAAGAGATTGGTATCGTGACTTCGGTTACAGGACGCTAGCCTTGTCTGTGCCTTCGAATGGGAGTTACGCGCAAGGGCCATGAAGTTCCTCCAAGATCCGAATGGATCCGATCCCCGGCGGGAGGTCGAAAACGCCCCTCGAATCCGATATCGTTGCAGGGGAAGGGGTTGCGCGTGATCCGAGCAGAGCGTGTCTATCTGCGCTCAATCGAGCGAGACGACCTCCAGCGTTGCCAGGACTGGATGAACGACGAGGAGCTGACCTCGACGCTGGCGCAGCGCTTTCCCGTGTCGCTGGCGCGGGAGGCGGACTGGATCGAGCGCGCGACGCGCGGGCAGGACGCGTCCGAGCTCCACTTCGCGATCTGCCTCGCGCTGGGCGACCGGCACATCGGCAACTGTGGCCTGGCCGCGATCGACCGCGACAACCGGACGGCGACGCTCGGCATCTTCATCGGAGAGAAGGACTGCCGCGGTCAGGGATTCGGCGAGGAAGCGGTCCGCGCGCTGTGCCGCTTCGCGTTCGGCGAGATGAGCCTGCGTAAGATCCGGCTCGACGTCCAGCTTGCGAACACGACCGCCGTGAAGACGTACGAACGCGTCGGCTTCCGGCGCGAGGGAGTGCTGCGGCAGGAAGTCTTCCGGCAGGGCCGGCCGCTCGACGTTCTGCGCATGGGCCTGCTCGACTTGGATCTGGGTCTGGATCCGCGGGGCGGCGTTGCCCGCCGGCGGGCGGGGACAAGCCCCGCCCATACGGCAAGGCGGCGGCGAGCAGGTTCGTAGGGGCGGGGCTTTCCTCGCCCGGGCGGCCCAACCCATAGGGAACGCCGTGCTTAGCACGGCGGTAACGGCCACCCCTGCGGCACGAGGCGCCATCAGGATTTCCGCCATCGGGACAACCAGCGGGCAAATACCGGGCCGCCTACGGGAGTACCATTAGCGTCCCTTGAGCATCGACCTGAACGCAGATGTCGGCGAGGGGATGGACGATGCGGCGCTGATGCCGTTCGTCACCTCCGCCAATGTTGCCTGCGGATTCCACGCCGGCGATCCAACGGTCATGGACGGGACCGTGTCGCTTGCGCTCGCGCACGGCGTCCGAGTGGGCGCGCACCCCGGCTACGCGGACCGCGAGCATTTCGGCCGCGTTGCCGTCGAGATTTCCGCCGATGCGGTGGAGAACCTCGTGCTCTACCAGGTCGCCGCGCTCGACGGGTTCGTGCGCTCGCGCGGCGGCACGCTCACGCACGTGAAGCCGCACGGGGCGCTGTACCACGGCGGAGCGGAGTTTCCCGACGTCGCCCGCGCGATCGCCGAGGGCGTGCGGCGCTTTCGTCCGGGCCTTGTGCTCGTGGGCCCTGCCGCCTCGATGCTGATCGAAGCGGGACGCGAGGCCGGGCTCGCGGTGGCGGAGGAGGCCTTCGCCGACCGGCGCTACCAGGCCGACGGCTCGACGGTCCCGCGCGGCGAGGCCCGCGCGCTCATCACGGATCCCGAAGAAGCGGCCGAGCAGGCGGTCCTGCTCGCGCGCGACCGCGTCGCGATCGCCGTGGACGGCACGCGGGTTTCCGTGCGCGCCGACACGCTCTGCCTGCACGGGGACACGCCCGGCGCCGAGAAGATCGCGCGGCGCATCCACGAGCGGTTTCGGGCGGAGGGGATCCGGATTGCTCCACTCGAGCCCGGCCGCGCAAGCCGCCGCGAAGGGGTCGTCATTCCGCCGGGCTGACACCCGCCCGACCCTGTACACTATTGATACCCATGAGCACCGAAGAGGCGGAGCTGCCGGGAGAGGAAGAGGAGCGGGGCTGGCGCGACCGGCTCGGCGAGGTGGCCGCTGCCGGACAGGCACTCCTCGCGACGCGCCTGGCGATCCTGCGCGAGGAGCTTTCCGGAAAGGCGGCGTTCGCGGCGCGGGGACTCGTCGCCGTCGCGATCGCGGCGGCGCTCGGCGTCGGGGCCCTGCTGCTGCTCGCCGCGCTGCTCGCGGCTCTGCTGGCCGGTCTCTTCAAGAGTGTCGTGCTCGGCATTCTCGGGGCCTTCATGGTGTATGGCGCGGGCGCCGTCGTTGCGGCGCGCCTCGGCTGGCAGGCCCTGACGCGCGTGCGGCCGCTCGAGTTTCCGGCCGTGGCCGAAGAGCTCGCGCGCGACTGGCAGGCCGTCGAAGCGTCCTTGTCGCCGGAGCCCGGACCGGACGCTGGGCGCGAGCGCGCGGACGGTGGTCCGGAGGGATCGATCGACGACATCGAGGAACGCTTCCGGACGGGGGCGGAATGAGCGGGCGGCAAGAGCGGATGGAGTCCCTGAGCCGCCGCGCGGCTCTCGAGCGCGAAGACCTCGCCGAAGCGCTCGCCGCCGCTCGCAACGCTGCGGCCTCGTTTCGGAACCGGTGGCGCTTTGCCGGCTGGGCGGCCTCGGGGCTCGTGGCCGTCGGGACGGCCGGCTGGAAGCTTTTCGGCAGGAACTCGCTGGCCGCGAGGGCGGGACGGATCGCTTCCGCGGCGTCGCTGCTGCTCGGCATCGGCCGCGGCGTGCAGCGCATACGCCGGTTCTGGTAGGCCGGACAATGTGACGGAGGGCGTTGCCGAAAGCGCCGCCCGGCTCGCTCGACTGGGCCGCTCGTTTCTTGTCACGGAAATCGCTCGCCTTTCGGTGTCGTCGGGGCGGCCCTCTGGGCCGCCCGGGCGGGAACTCGCCCTAGGCAACGCCGGCCCGGAGGCCGGCGGTACCCCCGCCCCGACGAACCGAATGCGTGATCAAGCCTTCGGTTACAGAACCACTGGGCGGCCTACACCACCTGCAGCATGCGGCGGGCAATCTCCTCGTAGGCCTGCGCGTTCGGGTGGTAGTGGTCGGCGCCGAGGCGGTCGGGGCGCCCCTGGAAGAGGTCGAACGTCGGGACCACGGTCACGCCCGGAAACGACAGGGCGGTTTCCGTGATGAGCATATTCCACTGGAGGATCACCGAGGCGCCGACTCTGCCAGACCCCTTTTCGCCGCCGAACGGATCGTAAAGCCCGAGGACGCAGATGCGCGCGCTCGGGTTGGCTTCCCGAAGGGCCGCAAGCATCGCGCGCAGGTTCTGCACGTAGCGGCCGCGCGACTCGGCCACCGCGTCCACGACATCGGTCGGCGCGGCGCCCCGCGTGAAGCGGTGCGAAAGATCGTTGCCTCCGACCGAGACGAGGATGAGCCTCGCGCCCGCCGCGAGAGCGCGGACGTTCGCGCTCTCGACGAGGGAGAGAACCTCCGGCGACTCCATGCCGTTGACGGCGAGGTTCGTGATCTCGGCCGGCCCCTTCTTGCGGAAGGCCTCGAGCACGTTGACGGCGAAGCCCTTCCCGGTCTCGTCGCCCGTGCCCTTCGCCAGGGAATCGCCGACGACGAGGATGCGGAAGACGCCATCCTTCGCCGCGGCCGCGGGCGCCGCCCTGTGCTTCGGGGCAGGCGGCTCGCCGAGGGGCTGCCCCGTTGCGCCGCGCAGGGCGAGCACGAACCCCGCGCCGAAGAGAAGCGCGGCCGCGATCCCGACGGCGAGGGGAGCGGTCCAGAGCCAGAAGCGCGACAACCCGCGGGCCATGCGAGCGGGGATGATACGTTGATTCGGTGAGCACGGCGGCCACTCTGTCGGGGTCCTCGCGCGAGATCGTCCTCTCGGCCGAGCACCTCACCAAGCGCTTCGGCAGCCGTGAGGCGGTTTCCGACGTGTCCTTCGACGTGCGCGCGGGCGAGATCTTCGGCTTCCTCGGCCCCAACGGGGCCGGGAAGACCACGACGATTCGCATGCTCGTCGGTCTCGCCCGGCCCGACCGTGGACGGATCCAGATCCGCGGCCTCGACCTCGCGCGGAACTTCGAGAAGGCCATGGGGCACGTGGGCTGCATCGTCGAGGCCCCAGATCTCTACAAGTACCTGACCGGGCGCGAGAACCTTCTCCACTTCTCGCGGATGCTGCCCCAAGGCGCCGCCGAAAGGATCCCGGAGCTCGCGCGGCTCGTCGCACTGTCCGAGAGGCTCGACGACAAGGTCTCGACCTACTCGCTCGGCATGCGGCAGCGCCTGGGGATCGCCCAGGCCCTGCTCGGCAATCCGGACATCCTGATCCTCGACGAACCCGCGAACGGGCTCGATCCGGCGGGGATCCGCGAAATCCGGCAGCTCATGCGCCATCTGGCGTCGGAGCGCGGCATCGCAGTGTTCGTCTCGAGCCACCTGCTTTCCGAGGTCGAGCAGACGTGCGACCGCGTCGCGATCATCCACCGCGGCAGGATGCTCGCGGCCGGGCCCGTGCGCGAGCTTGTCGACCGCGTGGCGTCCGACCGCCTGCGCCTGATCGCGCGCCCGGCAAAGCGCGCGGCGGAGGTCCTCGCGCCGTTCGGCACGGCTGAGATCGCCGGCGACGACCGAGGAGCAGACGTCGAATGCCCGATCGACGCGCGGATCCCCAAAGAAAGAGTCCCCGACGCGCTACGCGCGCTGACGGCGGCGGGAGTGGATGTCTTCGCGGTCGAGCGGTCGCTGGCGTCGCTCGAAGAAGTGTTCCTCGAGATCACTGGAGGAGAGACGGTATGAGGTTCCCCGGGCTCGTGGAGAACGAGATCCTCAAGTTTGCGCGCCAGCGCCGCTTCCGCGTCGTGATGCTCATCCTCGTGGCGCTCATCGGCCTCATCGTTTTCGCGCAGTCGCGGGGCCGCGAGCGCTTCCTGGGCGGCAAGGATTGGCACGTGGAAACCCAGGAGCGGATGGCGCGGATCCAGAACTGGCTGCGCGACGGCCGCATGCCCGAATCCTCGCAACGCTGGGCGCGCTTCGAGCTCGATCGCCTCCGGTACCACCTCGATCGCGACGTGAACCCCGACGCCGTATCGGGGCCGCTCTTCGTCCGCGGCTTCGCCAACGCCGCGAGCTACCTGCTGCTCCCGTTGCTCGCGATCGTGTTCGCGTCCGATGTCGTGTCGGCGGAGTTCGCGCAGGGCACGATCAAGCTCCTGCTGACGCGCCCGGTGGGGCGCGCGCGCGTGCTCGCCTCGAAGCTGGCCGCGCTCCTGCTCGCGATCACCCTGACCGTTCTCCTGGGCGGAATCGTGGCGTATCTCTTCGGCGGGATCGCGTACGGCTTCGGCGGATGGGAGGCCCCGGTGCTGACCGGGTTCCGGTCCTCGGGGGAGCGGCTCGACCCGGCCGCGGTGCGCTCGATCGTGCTCTGGAAGGACACGGTCCTCGCGTACGGCCTCGCCTGGTTCGCCGCGCTCTGCGTGGGGGCGATCGCGTTGCTGACGAGCGTGCTGCTGCGTTCGACCGCGGC
>JANMPW010000604.1:0-3061 GCA_031370065.1 Acidobacteriota bacterium | reverse complement strand
CGCGCAGGAAGGACATCCGCCGCCAGTTCCTCCTCGAGGCGGCGCTGCTGTCTTCGGTGGGCGGCGTGATCGGCGTGATCTTCGGGTCGCTCATCGCGCTCGCCGTCAACCAGGTCTTTCCGGCGCAGGTGCGGCTGTCGTTCATTCTTCTCGGCGTGGCCGTGGCGACCGTGACGGGCCTGCTCGCGGGCTGGATCCCGTCGTCGCAAGCGAGCAAGCTGCCGCCGGTCGAAGCGCTGCGCTATGAGTGAAGCCGCGAACCGGTCGCGTTTCATGTTTCACGCAATCGTCTAACGGCCCATGTCCTCCTTCATTTCCCACCTTCGCCGCGGCTTCGGCGAGAACGTGCGCTTCGCCATGCTCGCGGTGCGCGCGCACAAGCTGCGGGCCGGCCTGACGGTGCTCGGGATCGTCGTCGGCGTGGCGACGGTCATCGCGATGGTGTCGATCGTGACGGGCTTCAACAACAACATGATCCGCAGCTTTCAGAGCTTTGGGGCGACGCTCGTGCAGTTCCAGAAGTTCGAGGTGCGCTTCGGGCCCGGGCACCGGCCGGACGAGGAGCGCAACCGCAAGGACCTGACGTACGAGGACGCTTTGGCGCTGAAGGCCCAGATTCCGGAGATGCGGGCCGTGTCGGCGGAGCGGTATCTCTGGAACACAACGGTCAGCATCAAGTACCGAGGCAAGGAGACGACGACGCCCGCGATCGCGGGGGTGATCCCCGATTACTCGCTCGCCAACAACCACTTCGTGGACTACGGGCGCTTCATCACTGAGACAGACGTCGAGTACGCGACCGAGGTCGCCGTGATCGGCCAGGATGTCCGGCGGACTCTCTTCGCGACCGAGGACCCGTTGAACAAGACGGTCGAGTTCAACGGTCGCAAGTACATCGTCGTGGGCGTCCTGGAGAACAAGCCGGGGTTCATGGGCGGCTCGAACAACAACTTCTTCCTCATCCCGTTCTCCGCGTTCGACCGCCAGTTTCCGTTCATCAAGAGCAGCCACGGCGACACGATCCACATCGCGACCGTGCCGTATCGCCCGGACCAGGTGCCGATCATCACGGAGAAGGGCGTGGCCCTACTGCGGACGCGCCGACACGTGCCCTTCAACAAGCCGAACGACTTCGCGCTCTTCACGCCCGACAAGATGATCGAGAGCTTCCAGGGCATCACGCGGGGCATCACCGGCGGCATGATCTTCATCGCCCTGATCTCGCTGCTGATCGGCGGCGTGGGCGTGATGAACATCATGCTCGTGTCGGTCACGGAGCGCACGCGCGAGATCGGCATCCGCAAGGCCGTGGGAGCATTCCGACGCGACATCGTCCTGCAGTTCCTGACGGAGGCGACGACGCTTTCGCTTCTCGGCGGCGTCATCGGCGTGGTGGTCGGGATCGCCGTGCCCGCGGCGGTCAAGGCGGCGTTCGCCGCGCTGCCGGCCGAGACGCCCTTCTGGGCGATCCTCGTCGGCCTGCTCGTCTCGGTGTCGGTCGGCATCTTCTTCGGCCTGTACCCGGCGATCAAAGCCTCGCGCCTCGATCCCATCGAAGCGCTGAGGTACGAGTAGCGGTAGGCTTTGAGCCGCAAGCGGTAAGCAGACCGGCCGTCGGCTGATAGCTTCTTCTCGTGCTGACCCACCTGCGACGCGGCTTCGGCGAAAACCTGCGGTTCGCGCTCATCGCGGTCCGTGCGCACAAGCTGCGTGCCTCGCTGACGGTGCTCGGCATCGTCGTCGGCGTGGCGACCGTCATCGCGATGGTCTCGATCGTCACCGGCTTCAACAACAACATGATCCGGAGCTTCCAGAGCTTCGGAGCGACGCAGGTCGTCTTTCAGAAGTATGAGCCACGCTTCGGCCCGGGCGGACCGCGGCCGGAAGGGGAGGTGCGCCGCAAGGACTTCACGCTCGAGGACGCCGCCGCGTTGAAGGAGGCGATCCCCGAGGCGCGCGCGATCTCGCCGCAGCGCTACCTCTGGAACAACACGGACTACCACCTCCACCACCGGGACAACGAGGTCCGCTCCCCCCGCGTCTGGGGCGTGATGGAGCCCTTCGCCCTGGCGCAGAGCCGGTTCGTCGCCCAGGGCCGGTTCCTGACGGACCTCGACGTCGAGCACGCGGCGGACGTCATGGTCATCGGCGACGAGATCCGCGAGAAGGCCTTCCCGCGGGAAGACCCGATCAACAAGCGCATCCAGCTCGGCCACGACACGTACACGGTCGTCGGCGTGTTCGAGAAGAAGGGGAAGATGTTCGGCGAGTCGCAGGACAACTTCGTCGTCATCCCGATCACGACCTTCGACCGGCGTTTCCCGTGGATCAAGGCCGGCGGCTCGGAGGGGGACGCCCTCCGGATCGCCGCGATCCCGGTCCGGCCCGAGCAGTTGCCGGTCCTCATGGACAAGGCCCGGCAGGTTCTGCGCGTGCGCCGGCACGTGCGCTTCGATCAGGCAGACGATTTCGGGGTGGTCACGCCGGACAAGATGATCGAGAGCTTCCAGGGGATCACGAAGGGCATCACGCTCGCGATGGTGTTCATCGCCTTCATCTCCCTGGTGATCGGGGGCGTCGGCGTCATGAACATCATGCTCGTGTCGGTCACGGAGCGCACGCGCGAGATCGGCGTGCGCAAGGCGGTGGGCGCCTTCCGCCGCGACATCGTCCTGCAGTTCCTGACCGAGGCCACGACGCTTTCCCTGATCGGCGGGGTCATTGGCGTGGCGGTGGGCGTCGCGATCCCGGCCGGCGTCAACAAGGTCTTCGACGCTCTGCCCGCCGAGACGCCGCTCTGGTCCATCCTGGTGGGCCTTGCCGTGTCGCTGTCGGTCGGGATCTTTTTCGGCCTCTACCCGGCCGTCAAAGCCTCGCGCCTCGACCCGATCGAGGCCCTGCGGTACGAGTAGGGTCTTTCCGCTAGAATCCCCGGCAACTTGAGTCTCTCTGCCGGCTCTCGCCTCGGCCCCTACGAGATCCTCGCGCCGCTTGGCGCGGGCGGGATGGGGGAGGTGTACCGGGCCAGAGACCCGCGGCTCGGGCGCGAGGTCGCGATCAA
>JANMPW010000594.1:0-4710 GCA_031370065.1 Acidobacteriota bacterium | reverse complement strand
GCGCCGGTGGCGAAGCGCTGAATGTGCTCGTGAATGAAGAAGAATTGCAGGAAGCCCGGATGGCGCCGTTCGACGAGGAGAAACCAGGGAGCGGCGAGCACGAGAAAGACGGGCGTGGCGGGCGAAGCGATGAGAGCGCCGAGCTGGCGTAGTCTCCCGGTGGCCAGGCACCACAGGAAGAGGACCGCACCCGGGAGCGCGAGCGCGACCAGCCCCTTCGTGAGAAAGGCGCCCGCGGCCGCTGCGCCGGTTGCCGCCGCGAGCGCGAGCCATGCGCCGCCCGCCTCCCGCCGCCGGATCGCCGCGCGGCCCGCGAGCAGGGTGGCCGTGAAAAAGAACGTCAGCAGTCCATCGGTCAGGTTCGTGCGCGCCATGAGAAAGCCGATCGGGCTCGCCAGAAGCAGAATGCCTGCAGCGAGGCCCTCGCGCCGGCGCCGCCCCGCAGCGAAAACGAGCAGCAGTGCGCAGCCGAGTCCCGCGAGCCGAGTCGGAAGGCGAGCCGCCCAGGGTGTCTCTCCGAGGACTCGGAAGGCGGCCGCGTTCGCCCAGTAGAGGAGCGGGGGCTTCTCGAAGTAGGGCAGGCCGTTGAGACGCGGCACCAGCAGGTCCCCCGCGGCGAGCATCTCGCGGGGGATCTCGGCATAGCGCGTTTCGTCCGGCTCGGCCAGGCTCGAGCCCGCGGGTTCGAGCACGATGACGGCCGCGAGCAGCAGGAGGGCCGCGTAGAGGACCCGTTCGCCCCCCGTTCTTTCTGCGGCCGCTTCCATGGACGTTGCGGAGTCTACCCTCGGCGGTGCTAAGATTCCCGCCGCTTTGACGGCCGATCCGCGCACCCGCTGGGCCCTCGTGCTGGGCGCCTCCTCCGGATTCGGAGAGGCCTGCTCGCTCGCGCTCGCGAAGGCGGGCTGGAACATCTTCGGCGTGCATCTGGACCGCAAGGGCACGCAGCCGAACGCGGACCGGATCGCCGGGGAGATCCGGGCCGCCGGGCGGCGCGCCGAGTTCTTCAACGTCAACGCCGCCGACGACGAGAAGCGGGCCGAGGTGGTGGCCGCGATCCAGAAGGCCTGCGGCTCCGAGCCGGCCGAGGAGCGCGTGTCGGTCCTCCTGCACTCGCTCGCCTTCGGGACCCTGAAGCCGTTCTTCGCCGAGCCGCGCGAGAACGCGATCGCGAAGTCCCAGATCGAGATGACGCTCGACGTCATGGCGAACTCGCTCGTGTACTGGACGCAGGACCTCTTCTTTTCGAAGCTGCTTTGCCCAGGCGCGCGCATCTTCGCGATGACCTCGGCCGGGGACCACATCGTGTGGCCGGCTTACGGCGCCGTGTCGGCGGCGAAGTCGGCGCTCGAGTCCTACGTCCGGCAGCTCGCGGTGGAGCTCGCGCCGCACCGCGTCGCGGTGAACGCGCTGCGCGCCGGGGTCACGGACACGCCGGCGCTGCGCAAGATCCCCGGCAACGAGGCGATGATCGAGCGCGTCTCCGCGATGCACCCGGCGGGCCGCCTTACGGTGCCCGCGGACGTCGCGCGCGCGCTGGTCGCCCTCTGCGGCGAGGGCGGCGCCTGGGTCAGTGGCAACGTGATCGGCGTCGACGGCGCCGAAGACATTGCGGGCGGAAGGTAGGGTGTCGGCCGGCGCATTCGAGCTCCTCAAGGAGAAGTCCGGGTTCCGCGAGTTTCGGCTCCTCTCGAACGGCCTGAGCGTCCTGCTATTCCCGAACCGTGTCGCGCCGGTCGCGACGTTCGCGGTCGTGTACCACGTTGGCAGCCGGAACGAGGCGGTCGGGCACACCGGTTCCACGCACCTGCTCGAGCACCTCATGTTCAAGGGCACGCCGGAGTTCGACCGCGCGAAGGGAACGGCGGTGGCCGCGGTCCTCGAGGCGATCGGCGCGCGCTTCAACGCCACGACCTGGTTCGACCGCACGAACTACTACGAGACGATCCCCTCCGACGCGCTGGAGACGGCGCTCGCCATCGAGTCCTCGCGCATGCGGCGTGCGTTGCTGCGCGACGAGGACCGCGTCCCGGAGATGACGGTGGTGCGCAACGAGTTCGAGCGCGGCGAGAATTCTCCCTTTCAGGTTCTCTACAAGCAGACGTTTGCGACGGCCTTCCGCGAGCACCCGTACCACCATCCGACGATCGGCTGGCGCAGCGACATCGAGGGTGTCGCGACGTCGAGGTTGAAGGAGTTCTACGACACCTTCTACCACCCGAACAACGCGACCGCGATGCTGATCGGAGACTTCGAGGAGTTGGACGCACTCGCGGCGATCGAGCGCCACTTCGGCGCGATCCCTCCCTCGCCGCGGCCGATCCCGCAGGTCTACACGGTGGAGCCTGCGCAGGAGGGCGAGCGGCGCTTCACGGTCCGACGCGCGGGCCAAGTCGCCTGGTGCGGCCTTTCGTGGCGCACGGTCGAGGCGCGACACGCCGACACGCCGGTCCTGGCCGTGCTCGGGAACATCCTGGGCGGGGGCATCACCGCGCGCCTCCACCAGGCCCTCGTCGAGAAGAGCCTCGCCCTCTCGGTGACGGTGGTGCCCTGGCAGCTGCGCGACCCTGCGCTCTTTTCCGTCTTCGCTCCCGTGCGGCCGGGGGTCGAGCCGTCGCAGATCGAGGCGGTCGTGCGCCAGGAGATCGCCCGCGTGGCCGCCGAGTCGGTCACGGAGGCCGAGTGCGAAAAGGCGCGCACGCAGATCGAGGCCGAGGTCGTGTTCGACCGCGACTCGACCGACCAGATCGCGGCCTCGCTCTCGGAGGCGATTGCCGTGGCCGATTGGGAGTGGTACGCGGATTACCCGGCGCATATCCGCAGCGTCGCGCCCGCCGACGTGCAGCGGGTGGTGCTCGAGTACCTCCACGACGACGCCCTGACGGTCGGCCTGTATCTGCCGAAGCCCGCGGGGAGCCCGGTCGACTCCGAAGACGGCGGAAAGGAGCCCTCGTGAGCGCCAATGCGCCGCACCGGGCTCCCTTCGCCGAAGCCGTTCGTAGCCGCACCCTCGCCAATGGCGCGCGCCTCTTCGTTCTCGAGAACCGGTTCAATCCGACGCTCGCGCTCTCGGGCTCGCTCCGGGCCGGCCGGCTCTACGCCCCGCCGGACCGGAGGCTGATCGCGTCGTTGACGGCGGGCGAGCTGATGAAGGGCACCGCGCGCCGCACGAAGCTCCAGCTCGCCGAGGACCTCGAGGGCCGCGCCGCGAGCCTCTCCTTCTCCTCGGACGCCTCGGACCCGGTGGGCGTCGACCTCGGAGGAAGCGCTTTGTCGCGCGACGCCGACCTGTTGCTCGACGCGCTGGTCGAAGTGCTCCGCATGCCGATCTTTCCCGCCGAGGAGCTCGACAAGGAGAAGAAGCGGCTCGTCGGCGCGATCCGCCAGCAGCAGGACCAGACCTCGATCCGGGCTTACGAGGCGGCGATGCGCCGCATCTATCCCGCGGGCCACCCGCTGTACCGCCACAAGGGGCACGAGCGGATCGCGAAGGTGGAGGCACTCGACCGCACGGACCTCGAGGCGTTCTACCGCGAGCACTACGGGGCGTCGTCGCTCGCGCTCGTGGTCGTCGGCGACGTGGACGCCGAGCGGGTCCTCGATCGGCTCGAGGCGGCCCTCGAGTCCTGGACGGCGGGGCCGTCGCCGACGCTTGCGGCGCCGATGGTTCCGGCGCCCGTCCCGTCCTCCGAGACCGTCGAGGTGCCCGACAAGGCCAGCGCCGACGTCGTCCTGGCCCTGCCCGCGGACCTGACGCGCACCGACCCGGACTTCCTGGCCTGCTCGCTGGCTAACTCCGCGCTCGGCCAGTCCTCTCTGACCTCGCGCCTCGGCGTGCGGGTTCGCGACACGGAGGGGCTGACCTACGGGATCCACTCGGGTTTCTCCGCCACGCACATTGCGGGCCCGTTCACCGTCAGCGTCACGGTCAAGCCCGAGATGCGGGATGCCGCGGTCGCGTCCACGCTCGACGAGGTGCGGTCCTTCGTTGCCGGGGGGATGACGGCGAAGGAGCTTGCCGAGGAGAAGAGCTCGCGGATCGGCCGCTACAAGGTGGATCTCGGCTCGAACGCCGGCATCGCCGCGGCGCTCGACGCCGCGATCTACTACGGATTCGGTGTTTCCTACCTCGACGAGTTTCCGGCGAAGGTCGCGGCCATCACCCGGGAACAGGCCGACGCCGCCTTTGCGCGCCGGGTCAAGCCGGACGCGTTCACGGTCGTGAGCGCGGGGACGTTCAGGGCGGCGAAATAGCCTGCTGGCGTCGAGCCAAAACATGACAGAATCCCGCTCCGAATGAGACGACCCCAGCACCGCCGCCCCATGCGCCGCCGTCCGGGCGAGGCCCCGGCCACGCACCGCGTCTGGCTGTCTCCCGACCAGCCGTTTCGCGAAGGGCCGTCGGCCGACGGCAAGATCTACTTCCGCATCCGGCTCGACGGGGAGCCCTCGCCCGAGTGGATGCGCGCCTACAGGGCGGGCATGCTCGGCCTCGTTGCCGAGGACCGCGACGCGGTGCTTCGATTCGAGTTCCAGGGCGACAGCGTGCGCTTTGCCGCGGCAGACGCGGAAGTCGTGCGGCTGCGCCGGGTGCTCGAAAAACGCGTCGAGGCGGTCAACGGGATTCTCTCGGGCGGGCGCTCCATCAGTTCTTGACTGGGGTCAGGTCTGAAAACTTCTGAGTTTGAGCCCCATCCCGGCAAGAGTCAT
>JANMPW010000574.1:0-2109 GCA_031370065.1 Acidobacteriota bacterium | reverse complement strand
CGCATCGCCTGCCATTGTACGGGTTAGGATGGATCCATGTCGGCCAGCTTCGGTGTTCGCCTGCGCCGCTACTGGGTCGCGGGAATTCTCGTCCTCGCTCCGACCGCCCTGACCCTGTGGGTCGTCTGGAAGCTCTTCACGTTCTTCGACGACATCCTTGGCGGCCAGTTGCGCGCCCGCGGGATCTCGGTCGTCGGACTCGGTTTCGTGCTCCTGAATGCGCTCCTGCTCTTGCTCGGCTTCATCGCCGCGAACTTTTTTGGCAAGAGAGCCTTCGCGCTGTGGGACCGGCTCATGCACCGGGTCCCCCTGATCAACAAGATCTACGCAACACTGCGCCAGATCGCCGAGCTCCTGCTCGGTCCATCGCGCGTCGGGTCGTTCGGCAAGGTCGCACTCGTGGAGTTTCCGTCGCCGGGCTCGTGGGGCATCGGCTTCGTGACGTCCACGGCCGCAGGGGAGACGAGCGAGAAACTGGGCCGCAAGCTTTGCAGCATCTTCATTCCGAGCGCGGTCAATCCGACGACCGGGTTCCTGCTCGTGGTGCCCGAGGAGAAGGTGACCTACCTCGCCATGACGCCGGAGCAGGCGATGAAGATGATCGTCTCGGCGGGAGCGCTGGTGCCGCCGGTGGCGTAGTCCCGGCTAGCCCGCGTCCTTGCGGGCCGTCAGCAGGAGCTGCTCGCTCGCGAGCATGGCGGGCCGCATCATCCAGCGAAAGAGGTCTTCGTCCCCCCGCGCGGGCGCCTGCCCACCGCGGTGGCGCCGGGTCTCGATGCGCGTGGAGATCCAGACGAAGGGGTAGAAGAGCAGCAGCCATGCGTGCTTCCACTTGAAGAGCGTGAAGTCGAGGCGCTCGACCTCGAGTCCCGCCTGCCGGAGCAGCGTGTGGAGCAGCGGAAAATCGATCGGGTTGATGTGGTACGCATAGAGATCGTCCGGCGCGAGGTCCCAGCCGGTGCGGCGCCGGATGAGCTTGTGGGTCCCGGTGAAAAAGAAATGCCAGCGCGAATGCAGGCGCGCGACGTTGGGCGTCGACAGCACGAGGTGGCTGCCCGGCGCGAGGACGCGCCCGATCTCCGCGACGACGGGGATCTCGGTCGGAAGGTGCTCGGCGACCTCGCAGAGAACGACGAGGTCGAACGCAGCGTCGGGGTAGGGCAGCGGCCGCGTCAGGTCGACGTCCGTGTCGATCGTGACGGCATCGGTGTGCAGCGGACCGGACTGCGCGGTCAGCTTGTAGTCGTCGGCGCGAAAGTGCGTCCCGCGCACGGTACAGCCCTCGCGCGCGAGCGCTGCCGTGATCTCGCCGCGTCCGGCCGAGAGGTCGAGCACGCGCAGGCGGGGGTACCCGGGAAGCCGCCGTGCCGCGCGAAGGACTGCGTCGAAGACATGTTGCTGGGGCATGGGGGCCAGGTCTCTAAAAGTGCGACTTCTTACGGCTTCGCTCTTAAGAGACCTGACCCCACGATTTCTTTCAACCCGCCCATGTAGGGTTGCAGCGCCTTCGGGATCGCGACGGAGCCGTCCGCGCGCTGATAGTTCTCGAGGATCGCGACGAGGGTCCGGCCGACGGGCAAGCCCGAGCCATTGATGGTGTGGACGAACTCTGGTCTCTCGCCCTCGGCGCGGCGCAGGCGGATCGAGGCGCGGCGCGCCTGGAACGCCTCGAAGTTCGAGCAGGAGGAAATTTCCTTGTACGCGTTCATTCCCGGCAGCCACACCTCCAGGTCGTAGGTCTTCGCCGAGGCGAAGCCGAGGTCGCCGGTCGAGAGCGAGACGACGCGGTACGGAAGCTCGAGCCGCCGCAGGAGCTCCTCGTTGTGCGCGGTCAGCGTCTCGAGCGCGGCCGCGGAGTCCTCCGGGCGGACCAGCATGACGACCTCGACCTTGTCGAACTGGTGTTGCCGGATCATGCCGCGCGTGTCGCGCCCGGCCGCGCCGGCTTCCGAGCGGAAGCAGGGCGTGTACGCGGTGTAGAGCAGCGGAAGTTTGTCCGCCGCGAGGATCTCGTCTCGGTGCAGGTTCGTGACGGGAACTTCGGCGGTCGGAATCAGGTAGTAACCCTCGCCGGTCTGGAAGAGGTCCGCGGCGAACTTCGGCAGCTGG
>JANMPW010000567.1:0-19914 GCA_031370065.1 Acidobacteriota bacterium | reverse complement strand
GGATCGTCGAGCGGTGCCTGGCCAAGGACCCGGAGGGCCGCTACGCCTCGACCAGCGAACTCTCGCGCGATCTTGCCGCGGTGTGGGAGCGCCTCGTGTCGGCGCCGGCCGAGCCGAGCCGGGATCGCGGCGCGAGCCTTCCGGCGCAGAGGACCAGACTCGTCGGACGAGACCGGGAGCTTGCAGCCGCCGGACAACTCCTGTTGCGGTCCGACGTGCGGGTGCTCACGCTGACCGGCCCCGGCGGGATCGGCAAGACGCGCCTGGGGCTACAGGTGGCGGAGGAGGCGCGCGAGCGGTTCCCGGGCGGCATCCATTTCCTGGCTCTCGCGCCCGTCGGCGATCCCGGGCTGATTGCTTCCGCGATCGCAAAGGCGCTCGGGTTGAAGGAGGTTCGGAGCAGCTCCCCGCTCGAGAGCCTGACCGAGCACCTGCAGCAGTCCTCGCGCACGCCCATGCTGCTGCTGCTCGACGGCTTCGAGCACCTGATCGGCGCGGCGCCGATCGTTGCGGACCTGGTCCTGGCCGGGCCACACCTCAAGGTGCTCGTGACCAGCCGCTCGCCGTTGCATGTTTACGGCGAGCACGAGTTTCCGGTCCCGCCCCTCGCGCTGCCGGATCTGCGCACGCCGCTCTCGGTCGCCGCGGCGTCGGAGTGCGAGGCGGTGTCGCTCTTCGTCCAGCGTGCCGCGGCCGTCCAGCCCGACTTCGCCCTGACCCCGGAGAATGCGCCGATCATCGCGGAGATCTGCGCGCGCCTGGACGGACTGCCTCTGGCCATCGAGCTCGCGGCAGCGCGCGTGAAGCTGCTGTCCCCGCTTGCAATGCGAATGCGCCTCGAGAATCGTCTGCAGCTGCTCACCGGCGGCGCCCGAGACCTCCCCGCGCGGCATCAGACGCTGCGGGGTGCCATTGACTGGAGCCACGACCTGCTGGACGCGGCCGAACAGAAGCTCTTCCGCAGGCTCTCCGTATTTGCCGGCGGCTGCACTCTGGAAGCGGCGGAGGCCGTCTGCGACTCGACGAGTGACCTGGGGCTGGACACGCTGGAGGGAATCGAAGCGTTGGTGGATCGAAGCCTTCTCCAGCGGGTGGAGCCGGCGGAGGGAGAGTCCCGCTTCGTGATGCTCGAGACGATCCGGGAGTATTCCCTCGAGCAGCTCGCCGCCAGTGGAGACGAGGCGCTCGCGCGGCGGTCCCACGCGGCCTACTGCCTCGTCCTGGCCGAAGAGCAGGTGTCCGAGAGCGGCGATGCCGAGGCGACATCGTGGCTCGACCGCTTCGAGATCGAGCACGACAACTTTCGAGCCGCCCTCGAGCACCTGACGCGGTCGGGGCAGCCGGAGTGGGGGCTGCGCCTGGGCGCGGCGCTCTTTCGCTTCTGGGAGATGCGCGAGCATCTGGCGGAGGGCCGCGATCGCCTGCAGAGGCTCCTCGCTCTGCCCGGCGCGGCCGCGCGAAACAAGGCGCGGTCGCGAGCCCTCTTCGCCGCCGGCGTCCTCGCCGGGGTGCAGGGAGACCATTCCGCCGCTCGGCCGCTTCTCGAGGAGGCCCTGGAGATCGAACGGGAGCGAGACGACGGGTGGGGCACCGCCGTCACCCAGAACGCTTTGGCGGTCACTGCCCTCGACTGCGGTGACGCGGCCGAGGCCGGCGCTCTCTTCGAAGAGGCGCTGGCGCTGTGGAGGCAGCTCGGGGATCGCGTGGCGGTCGCGCGCTCGCTTTCCAATCTGGCCAAGGTTGCCCGAGTGCAGGGCGACTACGCGCGGGCACACTCGCTGCACGAGGAGTGCCTGTCGATTTTCCGGGAGCTCGGCGACCGGACCGGCGCGGCCTGGGCGCTCGACCAGCAGGCCGACCTGGCGCGCGAGCAGGGAGACCGGGTCACGGCGCGGACGCTGTGCGAGCGGAGCCTGGCGGAGTTTCGCCAGATCGGCGACCGCTGGGGCATCGCCGGCACGCTGGCGGACCTCGGGAACCTCGCGCGCGACCAGATGGAATACTCGCGGGCGCGCGCCCTCTACGGCGAGAGCCTGAAGACCTTCCGGGATCTCGACCACAAGAGGGGCATCGCCCGGCTCCTGGAGGGCCTCGCGTGCTGCGCCGCGGGCGAGGGGCAGCCGGATGCGTCACTGCGGCTTGCCGGGGCGGCCGCGGCCCTGCGACAGACGCTCGGGACGCCGCTGGCGTCTGCCGAACGGCTGGCCTTGGAGCGCGGCCTCGCAGCCGCGCGGGAGGCCCTGTCCGGTTCAGACAGCGCGGCTGTCTGGATGCAGGGCTGGGCGATGCCGGTCGCGGAGGCCGTCGAGCTCGCGCTCGCCTCGGGCGGCGCTTGAGATCACCGGCCGGGCCCCTTTTCTAATCGGCGGTCGTGGGTTCGATGAGGCGGCGAACTGCGGAGATGCGATTGGCGGGCAAGCCCGCCTTCTGAGCGTGCTCCCGGATGGTCGCCTCGTCCGGGCTCAGGTACACGCAATAGATCTTGTCGCCGGTGACGTAGCTGTGCAGCCACTGGATCTCGGGACCCATGGCCTTGAGCACGTCCACCGACTTGCGAGAAATGGCCTGGAGCTCCGCGTCCGAGAGCTTGCCGGCCCCGGGGACATCCCGCTCGATCACAAACTTCGGCATGAGGACCTCCGCGACGGGCGACCAATACCTCGAGGAACTCTAGCACCGATGCCGTCCGGCGACGCGTTACGATGACGCGAGAACGATCATGACGCTTGCCTCCGGAACCCGCCTCGGTCCCTACGAGATCCTCGCGCCGCTCGGCGCAGGCGGGATGGGGGAGGTGTACCGGGCGCGGGACGCGCGGCTTGGTCGTGACGTGGCGGTCAAGGTGCTGCCGGCGGCGGTGTCGTCAGATTCCGATCGGTTGAAGCGGTTCGAGAAGGAGGCGCGGTCGGCCTCGGCGCTGAACCATCCGAACATCGTGACAATTCACGACATCGGCGAGTCGGGCGAGACGTCCTACATCGCGATGGAGATGGTGGACGGGCAGACGCTGCGGGAGCTGCTGGCCGAAGGTTCACTGGCGACCAAGCGGCTGCTGGCGATCTCGGCGCAGGTGGCCGACGGGCTCGCGAAGGCGCACGGCGCGGGGATCGTGCACCGGGACCTGAAGCCCGAGAACGTCATGGTCACGAAGGACGGCTTCGTGAAGATCCTCGACTTTGGCCTGGCGAAGCTGACGCAGCCGGAGGATCCGAGCGGGGCGACGCAGTCGCCGACGGTATCGGGCGGGACGGAGCCGGGGATCGTGATGGGGACGATCGGGTACATGTCGCCGGAGCAGGCGCTCGGGAAGACGCTGGACTTTCGGTCCGACCAGTTCTCGTTCGGATCGATCGTGTATGAGCTGGCGACGGGCAAGCGCGCGTTCTCCCGCGCAAGCAGCCCGGAGACGATGTCCGCGATCATCCGGGACGAGCCCGAGCCTATTGCAGGCCTCGCGCCGCTGACGCCGGCACCATTGCGCTGGGTCGTCGAGCGGTGCCTCGCGAAGAATCCCGACGATCGCTACGCCTCCACGCGCGACCTGGCCCGAGACCTGTCCAACCTGCGCGACCGGCTCCCGGAGGCGAGCGGCGCGATGTCCGGCGCGGTGACCCCGCTGCGTGCCCGCCCGCCGAAATGGTTGCGTGTCGCGCTGGGGCTGACCACTTTTGCGTTGCTGGCGGCGGCGTTCCTGCTGCGCCCGGCCCGACCGGGGGCGTCGCCCGACGGCCCGACCCGGTTCCTCGTGGACACATCCTCGAGCGCCTCCTTCTTCGCCCGGCCGCCGGTGAACGGGTTGGCGGTCTCTCCCGACGGCCGTCGAATCGCCTACGTCGCGGGGACCGCCTCGAGATTTCGGCTCTGGGTTCGCTCGCTCGACGAGGTTGAGCCGCGGCCTCTGCCGGGAACGGAGTGGGCGGCCTCGCCATTCTGGTCTCCCGACGGACGGCAAGTCGCTTTCTTCGCTGGAGGCAAGCTCCAGAGGATCGCGGTGGCCGGAGGGCCGCCGCAGGTGATCTGCGAAACCCTCTCCGGGAGCTCCGGGACTTGGGGCCCGGGCGGCGTCATCCTGATCGGCCAATGGGAGGGCGGCGGCGAGAGCGGGATCCTGCGTGTCTCTGCGGAGGGAGGCAGCCCCGTCGTCCTGACGAAGGCCGAGCCGAAGCACCTCCATCTCTGGCCGGAGTTCCTTCCCGACGGGCGACACTTTCTCTTTCTCGATCACGCGTTCCGCGGCGACAAGCACGTCGTTGTCGTCGGCTCGCTCGACTCCGGCAAGGTGCGGCCGCTCTTTGAGGCAGACAGCCGCGTCACGTACAGTCCGCCTGGCTACCTCCTTTTTGTCCGCGATGCCGCTCTCCTGGCGCGGCCTTTCGACCCCGACAGCCTGACCTTTACGGGAGAGGCGATCCCCGTGGCGCAGGCCGTCTCGTACTTTCGCCGGACCGGCTCCGGAGCCTTCTCTGCCTCCATGCGATCGAACGTCCTCGCCTACCAGCCGCTGCCCTTCGACTCGCGGCTGGTGTGGCTCGACCGGGACGGGCGCACGCTCGGTTCGGTGGGCGCGCCCGCGATCTTCCATCAGCCGCCGCGGCTCTCGCCCGACGGCCACCGGGTCGCCATATCCGTGCGGGAACCGCTGACAGGAATCCGCGGCGTGTGGATCTACGACGTCGCGAGCGGCCTGCCGACGCGGCTGGCCTCGTCGTCCGGGGACGGGTTACAGCCGGTCTGGTCGCCGGACGGCTCGCGCGTGGCCTACGGTACGGCCCGGGAGGCCGCTCCGGACATCTACGCGCTCGACCTCGCGAGCGGACGGGAGGAGCTGCTGCTCGCGGCGCCCGGCACACAGACCCCGTTCGGGTGGTCCCCGGACGGCACGCGCATCGTCTACGGCGACTACTCGCCGACGCGGCGGCCTCCGTTCCGGATCGGAGTCGTACCGCTCGGCGGGGACGCGAAATCCGGGCCGCCGCGCGAGGGCCCGCCCTACAGCGAGTACGGCGCATGCTACTCACCGGACGGCCGCTGGCTGGCCCTCGTCTCGGAGGAGTCGGGCGAGCCGGAGATTTACCTCGTGCCGGCCGGCGCTGCTGGCGAGCGGCGCCGTGTTTCCTCCGCGGGAGGGGAGCACCCGCGCTGGCGCGGCGACGGGCGCGAGCTGTACTACCTCGATGGCGGAGGGAGGCTGATCGTGGTTCCCGTGTCGTCCGGGGCTTCCGGGATCGAGCTCGGTGCGCCACGGGTCCTCTTCACCGCCGGGGCCGCCGCGATCGATTTCGACGTCGCGGCGGCGGGCGACCGTTTCCTCTTTCAGATGGGGACCGAGGCGCGCGCCCAGCCGCCGATCGTCGTCACGCTCGACTGGGCCGCCGGGCTCGGCAAGTGACGTGGGGTCAACCGTGAGCTCTGGTCTTCGTCTCGGAGACGGCTGAAATGTCGCTTTCCGCCGGCACCCGCCTCGGCCCTTACGAGATCCTCGCGCCCCTCGGCGCGGGCGGGATGGGAGAGGTTTACCGGGCGCGGGATGGGCGGCTCGGGCGCGAGGTGGCGATTAAGGTACTGCCGGCGGCGGTATCGTCAGATCCGGAACGGTTGAAGCGGTTCGAGAAGGAGGCGCGGTCGGCCTCGGCGCTGAACCATCCGAACATCGTGACGATTCATGACATCGGGGAGTCGAGCGGGACTTCCTACATCGCGATGGAGATGGTGGACGGTCAGACGCTGCGGGAATTGCTCGCGGAAGGCGCCATTCCCGCGAAACGGCTGCTCGCGATCGCAGCGCAGGTGGCCGATGGGCTCGCCAAGGCGCACGGCGCGGGGATCGTGCACCGGGACCTGAAGCCCGAGAACGTCATGGTCACGAGGGACGGATTCGTGAAGATCCTGGATTTCGGCCTGGCGAAACTCACGCAGCCCGACGATCCGAGCGGGGCGACGCAGTCGCCGACGGTCTCGGGCGGGACGGAGCCGGGGCTGGTGATGGGCACGATCGGGTACATGTCGCCGGAGCAGGCGCTTGGGAAGGCGCTGGATTTTCGGTCGGACCAGTTCTCGTTCGGGTCGATCGTGTACGAGATGGCGACCGGCAAGCGGGCTTTCTCGCGCGGCAGCGCCCCAGAGACCCTGACGGCGATCATCCGCGATGAGCCGGAGTCGGGCCTCGCGCCGATGACGCCGACACCGCTGCGCTGGATCGTGGAACGCTGCCTCGCCAAGAATCCCGACGATCGCTACGCCTCGACGCGAGATCTGGCCCGCGACCTCTCGACGCTGAGGGATCGACTGGCGGAGGCGGTGAGCGGGTCATCGGCATCGACGGCCGCCGCCGCGTCCGTCGCGCGGCCCACCCGGAAGGGGCTGCGTACGGTTCCGTGGGTGCTGGCGGCGCTCCTCGGCCTGGGGTTGGCGTGGCTGCTGTTCTCGGGCTCGCGGACGAATGCCCCGGCGGCCGGCCCGATGCGCTTCTCCGTCACTCTGCCGCAGGGCGTGGCGTTGAGCGAGAGCGACATCGAGTCGCACTCGGCGATCTCGCCCGACGGGCGCTGGCTCGTCTTCGTTGGCTCCTCCGGCGAAAAGGAGAGGCTCTATCTCCGGCCGATCGACTCGCTCGAGGCGCGGCCGCTCCCCGGAACCGAAGGGGCGATCACGCCCTTCTGGTCCCCGGACAGCCGCTACGTCGGCTTCTACGCGGACGGCAAGATCCACAAGGTTGCCGTCGCGGGCGGACCGCCCCAGATCATCTGCGATGGGGGAATCGAGAGCCTTCCGAGCTGGGGCTCCGGCGGTCAAATCCTGTTCGTCCAGCTCGGGGAGAAGAATGGCGGCCTCTGGGTTGTCAATGCGAGCGGCGGCGAGCCCCGCCGTGTCATGGCTCTGGACGCCGGGCGCGGCGAGACCGCTCATGTTTGGCCGTACTTTCTGCCGGACGGCAGGCACTTTCTCTTCATCACCATGAATCGTGCGGCGGACCGCTCTCGCCTTCCGCTCCGCGCGGGCTCGCTCGATTCGGCCGAGACAACGGCCGTCGGCGTAGTGGCGTCGCGGGTCGAGTACGCGCAGGGGTATCTCCTCCACGTCCGAGAAGGGGTCCTCCTGGCTCAGCCGTTCGACGCGGGGAAGCTGCGAATGACCGGCGAGCCTGTTGCCCTGGCCGACCACGTCTACCAGTTCAACGGGCCGCTGATGGCGGGGTTCTCGGCGTCGCAGACCGGGGTCGTCGTCTATGAGCCGAGCACTCGCTCGAGCCGCGTCTCCTGGCTGGATCGGACCGGCAGGGAGCTGGAACGGCTTCCCGTGACGGGGGCGATACGGGCCCTCCGGCTCTCGCCGGATAGTCGGAGCCTCGCGATGGGCATCGACGACGAGAAGAAGGGCTCCTCGGACATCTGGACCTACGATCTCGAGCGGCGACTCCCCGCCCGCGTGACGCTCGACCCCCGCGACGAGAAGAACCCGGTCTGGTCCGCCGACGGACAGTCGATCTTCCTCCGCTGCGACTGGAACGGTCCGCCGGACATTTACCGGATCTCGGTGCGCTCTCCGGAGAGCGCGGCCCCCGCCGTCGTGCGGCCGGGCGTGCAGATTCCGGAGGACGTCTCGCGGGACGGCCGCTTTCTCGTCTTTACGGAGTTCATCCGCCGCACCAACGGAGACCTCTGGCTCCTGCCGCTCTCCGGTGACGGCAAGCCGGTTGCGCTCTCGCAGGCCCCGTTCGACGAAAAGGGCGCGCGGTTCTCACCCGATGGCCGCTGGCTGGCCTACTACTCGTTCGAGTCCGGCGGCCGAGATGTGTCCTTGCGTCCTGTCGAGGCGTCGGGCGAGCGGTTCCGTATCTCCTCGGGTGGAGGCACCATGCCGAGGTGGCGTCGGGATGGCAAGGAGCTGTACTACCTGGCTCCCGACAACGAGGTGATGCGCGTCGCGCTCTCCTCCAGCGTTCCCCCGCAGCCGAGCGCGCCGGCGGCGCTCTTCCGGGTCGAGAGTGTCGTGCGCGACTACGACGTGGCGGCCGATGGTCAACGCTTTCTGGTGGATGTCGCCGAACCGGATCCCGCTCCCATTTCCGTGCTCGCGAACTGGCCGGCGCTGCTGCCGAAGTAAGCCGGGGCTAGCGGGCGCCCTTGGGGTCGGCCGTCTTCGTGGAAGCGTTTCGGTGGGCGGCGCCGAGGGCTTCCCGCGCGAACTCCTTGGCGCCCTCGAGCCACGCGAGGCGCTCGGCCGGAGTCAGACGTAGCCAGGAGCGGCGCTGCTCTTCTTCGTGGGCTTTCCAGCCATCGGGGCGCGAATCAAGTGTCTCCATTGGCTTTCAAGGATAGCTCGATCTTCTCGAGCGCTGCGATGTCGGCGGCATCCACGGGCCGCGCGGCCTTGCGCTTCATGGCGATGAGGTCGCGGATGGAGGCGACCGGGACCGTGAGCGGCGCGACGGTCAGCCGCACGGCCCTATCCTCCAGCTCTTCGAACGGGATTGGCAGCTCCGCGAAGAGATCGACATCGGTTCCTGGGAAGGACTCGCTCCAGAGCGAGAAGACGATCATGTTCTTGTCCCGGACCCAGGCCGCCCGGATCGCGGGGTCTGCGAAATCTTCCGCGCGGACCGGGGGGCGAGGCCTGTAACCGAGGGCCTTGAGTGCGGAGAGTGTCGCGAGGATGTTGTCGCGATCGAGCGCTACGGCGAGGTCGAGGTCGGCTGTGAACCGAAGGTGTCCATGGAGCACGACGGCGACCCCTCCCACGACCACCAGCCGCACGCCGGCCTTCTCCAGCTCCGCCAGGATGCGAGTGATGGGATCGGAAGGCACGCTCTTCAGAGTGTAGCCCTACCGGGCGTCCTTGTAGACCTTGCCTTCCTTCATCACGAAGGCCACGCTCTCGAGAAGTCGGATGTCCGCGAGGGGGTCGCCCTTGACGGCGATCAGGTCCGCCCACTTGCCCGGCTCGAGCGATCCGGCGTTGTTGTTGCGGCCGATGAGGTCGGAAGCTGCGACGGTGGCGGAGCGGATCGCCTCCATCGGCGTCTGGCCGTACTTGACCTGCCAGGCGAACTGCCGGGCGTTGAAGCCATGCGGGTACACGCTCGCGTCGGTGCCGAAGGCGATCCTGACGCCGGCCTGGACGGCTTTTTTGAAATTCTGACGCTGGATCTCGTCGCCTTCCAGCTGCTTGTCGGCGAAGTCCTGCGGGATGCCCGCCGCCTTGCCCTGGCGGATGTACTCGGCGTCGTAGATGTCGGCGACGAGGTAGGTGCCGCGCTCCTTCATCAGGCGGATCCCCTCGTCGTCGATGTACGTGCCGTGCTCGATCGAGGCGACGCCGGCTCGGATGGCGTTCTTGATGCCCTCGTTCGAGTGGGCGTGTGCCGCGACTTTGAGGCCCTTGTGGGCGGCTTCCTCGACCGCCGCGCGGATCTCGTCATACGAGTACTCGACGGCGTGCGGGTCGGAGCCGTGCGCGAGGAAGGCTCCCGTGGCCAGCAGCTTGATCAGGTCCACGTCGCGCTGCGCGATGTCGCGCACGCGCTGACGGACCTGGTCCACGCCGTCGGCGACGCCGAAGCGCAGGTCCCACGGAAGGCCGATGTCCGGCGCCAGGCCGCCCGACATGGCGCCGCCCCCGCCCGTGATCGTGAGGTATGCCCCGGCGACGTACATGCGCGGCCCCGGGAAATATCCCTTCGCGATCGCGTCGCGCATCGCGACGTCCACGAAGGCGCGGTAGGTGCCGACGTCGCGCACGGTGGTGAAGCCGGCCTCGAGCGTCACCCTTGCGTTGGGAATGGACTCGAAGGCGCGCTGCGCGGAGGACGTCCGGAGCTCCGTGAGGGGATCGGAATCGTTGACGTAGTCGCCGACGAGGTGCGTGTGACAGTCCATGAGGCCCGGCAGCACCGTCATCGTGGAGAGGTCGATCACCTTCGCCCCGGCGGGGATCGCGACTGAGGGGCCGACGGCCTTGACCTTGCCGTTCTCCACGAGGACGACCGCGCCCGGGATCACCACGCCCGCCTTCGGATCGATCAAGCGGCCGGTCTTTACGGCGACGATCTCGGGCGGTCCGGCCGCCGCGGCCGTGGCAACGCCGAGGAACAGGACGACACCTCGCAGGAGTCTCATGATCTTGTCCTTTCGACGCAGAATGTCGCCGATTCTACGGCGAATCTGGTTAGAATCCCGGCGGCACAAACACGATGACGCTTTCCGCAGGCTCGCGACTCGGCCCCTTCGAGATCCTCGCACCTCTGGGCGCGGGCGGAATGGGGGAGGTCTACCGTGCGCGGGATTCGCGCCTGGGGCGCGACGTGGCGGTCAAGGTCCTCTCGGCGGAGTTCGCGTCCGACCCGGACCGCCGCAAACGCTTCGAGCAGGAGGCGCGCTCCGCTTCGGCATTGAACCATTCGAACATCGTCACGATCTACGACATCGGCTCCGACGAGTCGACGATCTACATTGCGATGGAGCTCATCGACGGGAATACCCTGCGCGAAGTGCTCCATGGCGGAGCCCTGCCGACCAAGCGGCTCCTCGACCTCGCGTTTCAGATGGCGGACGGCCTTGCGAAGGCGCACGCGGCCGGCATCGTCCATCGGGACTTGAAGCCCGAGAACGTGATGGTATCGAAGGACGGAGGTGTCAAGATCCTCGACTTCGGCCTCGCCAAGCTCCTGAAGCCGCAGCCCGAGGAGACGTCGAATCTCCCGACGGCGCAGGCGACGCAGGCCGGAACTGTGCTCGGCACGATCGGCTACATGTCGCCCGAGCAGGCGAGCGGCAAGCCGCTCGACTTCCGGTCCGACCAGTTCGCGCTGGGCTCGATCTTCTATGAGATGGCCACGGGCAAGCGCGCCTTCCAGCGCGGAACGACGGCGGAGACGCTGACGGCGATCATCCGCGAGGAGACGGAGCCCGTCGTCCAGATCAACGCGAGCGTACCGGCGCCGTTCCGATGGATCGTCGAGCGGTGCCTGCAGAAGGATCCCGAGGAGCGCTACGCCTCGACGCGCGATCTGGCGCGGGACGTGCGCGGCATCCGCGAGCACCTCTCGGAGGCGTCGGTTCTGGTTTCCGGCGAAGTCTCGGGCGCCGTTGCGCCGGTTTCTTCGCCGCGCAAGCGCTCGTCCTTGCGGGCCATCCTGTCGGCTGTGGCGATCCTGGCGGCCCTCGGTGCGGGAGCGTTGCTTCAGAAGCGTCTCGTCAAGACCCTGCCGCCGTCGTATCAGCAGATCACCTTCGGCAGCGGCACCATCCGCGCGGCACGGTTTGCCCCCGACGGCCAGACGATCGTCTACAGCGCGGGCTGGGACGGCAGCCCGCTGAAGCTCTTCCTGAAGCACCCGTCGAGCCCCGACTCGCTCCCGCTCGAGCTGCCGAGCGCGAACCTGCTCTCGATCTCCCCTTCGGGCGAAATGGCCATCGCGATCGGTTGCCGCTCGAACCACCCGGGCGTCTGCGCCGGAACGCTTGCGCGGGCGGCGTTGACGGGAGGATCGCCCCGGGACGTGGCCGAGGGCGTCCAGGAGGCGGACTGGGCGCCCGACGGGGCGACCCTCATGATCGTCCGCGATGCCGGCGGGAAGTCGCGCATCGAGTTCCCGCTGGGCAAGATCCTGTACGAAACCTCCGGCCACGTGAGCTACGCGCGGCTCTCGCCGAAGGGCGACCGCGTCGCTTTCCTCGACCATCCGTTCCCGCTGGACGACGCGGGGACCGTCGCCGTGATCGACCTCGCCGGCAAGAAGACGACGCTCACGGGCAAGTGGGCGAGCGAAGGGGGCCTTGCCTGGTCGGCCTCGGGCGACGAGGTCTGGTTCACGGCGACGGAGGCCGGCGCGAACCGCTCGCTCTGGGCGGTGACGCGATCCGGGCAACTGCGTGTCGTGGCGCGGGTGCCCGGAGGGCTCAAGCTCCACGACGTCTCCCGCGGCGGCCGGGTGCTGCTCGCGCGCGAAAGCCCGCGCGTCGGGGTGCTGGCCGTGCTCCAGGGCGACACGCGGGAGCGCGACATGTCCTTTCTCGACTACTCCTTCGCCGCCGACCTGACCCCGGACGCGAGCGTCCTGCTCTTCGACGAGGAGGGGGAGGCGGGCGGCGCGAACTACACGGTTTTTCTCCGCAAGTCCGACCGCTCACCCGTCGTGCGCCTCGGGGAAGGCAACGCCATGGCCATCTCGCCGGACGGCAAGTGGGCCCTTTCGATGTTGCCGGTCCCGAATTCCCCTTTCATCCTTCTGCCGACCGGGACGGGCGAACACCGGCAGCTCACCGCCGAGGGTGTCAGCCCCGAGCAGGCCGCGACGTGGTTTCCGGACAGCCAGCAGATCGTGTTCGCGGGAAGCGAGCCGGGTCACGGGCTCCGCCTCTACGTCCAGAGCATCGACGGCCGAGGCAAACCCCGGGCGATTTCGCCGGAGGGGATCGTCGCCGCGCTTCCGGGCTTCGCTGTCACGCCGGACGGCAAGTTCGTGGGCGCGATCGGCCCGGACCACAAAGGCACGCTCTTCCCCGTCGAGGGCGGGCAGCCGCGCGCCCTTCCCGGTGTCGAGGACGGCGAATTCCCGCTGCGCTTCTCGCCGGACGGGCGCCTGGTCTACGTGTGGAAGCGGGGGGACGTGCCGGCGCGGGTCACGCGCGTGGACGTCGAGACCGGCCGGCGCGAGCACTGGAAAGAGCTGATCCCCGCGGACCCCTCGGGCGTCGAGCGCATTTCGAATGTGCTTGTGACGCCTGACGGGAAGGGCTACGCCTACTGCTTCACGCGCCTGCTCTCCGACCTCTTCGTCGTCGAGGGCCTGAAATAAACTTCTCAGCGGGGTCTGACCCCCGCAGGGGGTCTGACCCCAGGTGCCCTGAAGTAGAGTCCCTCCGGAATGACCGACGAGGACCAGCCTTTTTCGCCCGCGTACCCGACTCTCGAGTCCCTGCGCGCGCTCGGCGAGGTGTGGAACGCGTCGCCGCCGATGAAGCATTTCGGCGCGCGGCTCGAGTTCGAGCGCGTGGATCGGGTGCGCGCGGTGATCGATCCGGTGGCTCCCGTGCACCGCGGCGGGCTCGGCACGGATGCGGTCAACGGCGTCGTGCTCGCCGGGCTCTTCGACCTCGTCATCGGCACGGTCGGCTGGCTGACCCGCCCCGACACGCGCTCGGCGACGGTGAACCTCTCGATGAGCTTCTTTCGACCGACGCGGGGCGACCGTCTCATTGCCGAGGCGCGTCTGATCCGTGCCGGGTTGAGCCTCGTTTTCGCCGCGGCGGAGATCTTCGACGCCGAGGGCCGCGTCACCGCGCGCTGCGACGGCACCTGCGCGATTTCGCTCGGCAAGTCTTAGAGTCTTAGCGGGGTCTGACCCCCGAAGGGGGTCTGACCCCAGGTGCCCTCTCCCTCTACGCCGCCCCTGCAGCTTGATCGCTGACCCCCGAAGGGGGTCTCTCTCTATGGCGTCGCCGACAGCAGCTTCGCCGCCGCTCGCACCTGCTCGGCCGCCTTCTCGATCACCGCGCCGGTCGCCGCGGCGCCGCGGTTGACCTCGTCCCATCGCTTTTGCTCGAGGGGCTCGCGGACGGCGGGCAGCGTCTTGACGCCGTAGCCCGTGTAGATGCCGGGCGCGTAAATGAAGTGCTTGTACCAGGGTCGTCCGGGCAGCCCGGCTTCGGAGGTCAGGCTGCGTTCGAACCCCCGCAACGCGGCGTTCAACGCGGCGAGGCGCTCGGGCGGGATCGCCGGTGCGCCCGGAAGGAACACCGAGTCGAATGCGCGCGCGTAGGTGCCTGCGGCGGCCGTCAGAGAGTCCGAGGCGTTTTGAAGAGGCGAGAAGTCGAAGTGCGGCACTGCCGGCTCGGCCTTCGGCGCGACGAACGGCTTCTTCGGATCGGCGACCGCCCAGGGCAGGTTCTCCTCGATCCGACGGTTCTTCTCGTCGATCTCCTGGCGCTTCGCGTCCGCGAGCTCTCCGACCTCTTTCACGTACCGCGCGATCGCCTCGGCCGCCTCGCTGAAGTCGAGCGCCAGCACGTCGGCGTTGGCCAGGCGCAGCGTCATCGTCCCGCCAGTCTGCGCGAGCACCCGCGCGTACGCGAAGTCCGTGTCCGCGAAGCGCGAGTACCACGAGAAGCTGTCGTAGATGGAGTGGTAGATCCCGCCGTCGTCCTCGCCGCCGAAGCCGATGTTGAGCGACGCGATGCCGAGGTGCTGCAGGAACGGGGTGAAGTCGGACCCGGAACCGAGAGCTTCGATCTCGAGACCGGATCGGTCGCGCGCGGCCTTCCGCGCTTCGGGCTTCTCCTCGTGCGCGATCTGCTTGAGCCGCGCGCGGGCGAGAACGGTCATCTTCTTTTCCGGGTCCTCGACCGCGGAGGCCGCGCCGCTGACGAGGGGCTCCAGCGAGTGCGAACCGCCGGCATTGAGGAACCCGCGGCCGTTGCCGTCGGTGTTGATGTACGCCACGGCCTTCGCCGAGAGCTCGGCGGCGTGCGTCTCGGCCCACTCGGTCGAGCCGAGCAGCCCCTCCTCCTCGCCGTCCCACGCGCAGAACACGATCGTGCGCCTGGGGCGCCAGCCGCGCTCGACGAGCGATCCGAGGGCGCGGGCCTCCTCGAGCAGCGCGACGAGGCCGCTGATGGGATCCTCGGCCCCGTTGACCCAGGCGTCGTGGTGGTTGCCTCGGATCACCCACTCGTCGGGCCAGACCGAGCCCTCGATCTTCGCGACGACGTCGCGCGCCGGCACGAGCTTCCAGTCGAAGACGAGCTTGAGGTGGACCTTCGCCGGCCCGGGACCGACACGGTACGTCATCGGCAGCGCGCCGCGCCAGCCCTCGGGCGCGACCGGGCCCTCGAGTGCGGCGAGCAGCGGCTTCGCATCCCCGTAGGAAATCGGAAGCACCGGGATCTTCGTGATGGTCTGCGCCTCCTTGCGGTCGAGGCGTTTAGCTCCCTCGACGGCGCCGATGCCCGGTGTCAGGGGATCGCCCGGATAGATCGGCATGTCGGCGACGCTACCGCGCTGCACGCCCTGCTCCGGGCGGAAGGGGCCCTTCGGGTAGACCTCGCCCTGGAAGAACCCGTCGTCGCGGGGGTCCGAATAAATGATGCAGCCGACCGCGCCGTGCTCGGCCGCGACCTTCGGTTTGATGCCGCGCCAGCCGCCGCCGTAGCGGGCGATCACGATCTTGCCGCGCACGTCGACGCCGAGCCGCTCGAGGGCCTCGTAGTCTTCGGGGACGCCGTAGTTGACGTAGACGAGCGGCGCGGTCGCCTCGCCGTCGGTCGAGTACGCGTTGTAGGACGGCAGTTGCAGGGCGGTCTGGCCTGAGGTGGGATCCTCCTTGAGCGGAGTTTCGGCGAGCGACGCGCGAAACTTCACGGGCTCGACGAGCTCGACGATCCGTTCCTTCGGCGTCGGGAAAAGCACGTCGAAGGTCTCGATGTGCGCGTCGAGGCCCCACTCCCGGAAGCGCGCGAGGATCCACTCGGCGTTCTTCGCGCCCTCGGGGGAGCCGAGGTTGTGCGGGGCGCTCGAGAGGCGCCGCATGGTATCGCGCGCGACAGCGGGGTCCGGCAGCGCGCGGAACTCCCGCTCGACCTTCTCCTCTGCCGCGACGCTCGCGGGGAAAAAGCCCCGCGGCGCCGGCGAAGTGGCCGGGACTGCCGGCGGCGCCGCCGGTGTCGCGGCGACGAAGAAGAGAGCGGGCACGAAACGGAGTCGAAGCTGCATGAAGTCTCTCCTGAAAGGCGCGGCAAGCATAATTCCGTTGTCGCGCTGCCGCGCGCCGGTTAGAATGAAAGGGTTGAAAACCGGGACGGGGACCCTCCCCGCGTTCCCGGACGATTCGGAGGGCTGATTGGTATTCGACCTCGCTCCGAACGCAGTGGCGCGGCGGCCGTCCCGGCCCGCCGCCGCTTTCCTTCCGGCATGCGCGGCCTGAGGCTCGTCTGGTCGCAGCCCTCCCGCCGGTCGGATGACCGGCCGAGGAGCCTGCTGCTCGTCGCGCTGCTCTGCATTTTCCTCGGCGGCGTGGTCGTCGGTGCCGGAGGGCGCGACCTGGCAGAGGCACCGCGTCCGGTGCGCGCCGCGTTTGCGAGCCTGCTGACGACCGGAGCGGTGCTCTTCGTGATCGGCCTGGCCCTGGCCGCCATCCGCAGAGGCAAGAAACGGGGACCGGCGTGCCTGTCCCTCGCCCGTCCCCTCGGAGGCACCGCCGCTGCGGAAACGCAACGGCATTTCGGACAGGAGGAACGACGGTGAAGCATGACAACGTTCTCCCTATCGATCCCATGAGGCGCGCAAGCATGGCCCGCCGCGGCGCGCCCGACAAGACCGAGCTTCCAGCGACCGCGGCCGTGGTACTGGCCTGCCCCTCCTGCGCCTCAGAGCTGCGGCTCGAGGAGGAGTGGCTCGATGGGCAGACCGATCTTCTGTGCGGACGCTGCGAGACGGAGATCCCGCTCGTCTCTGTGCGCCGCCGAAGCGGCGCGAGTTAGCGTCCTGTAACAGAAAGATCTCGGTTAAAGAACGCTAGACCGCCTTAGGGGTTCAGCGCTCGACCGACTTCACGTAGATCCAGCGTTGTGGCATGTTCATGAAGGTGTGAAATCGCAGGAGGACGGGGAAGCCGAGCTTTCCGTCGTCGCCCCAGTCGGGAAAGAGCCCTTCCCGCGCGATCGCGATCGGCAGCTCCGGCAGGTGGACGAGGCCCCAGGTGAAGCCCCTTGCCACCGTTGCGCCCGAGAGGCCGACGCGCTCCGCGCTCGTGGCTGCCAAGACGAGCGAGGCCTGGCCGGTGTCGCTGCCGGCGGTGAGACGGACCTCCTTGCTCCCGCGGTTCAGGATCGCGACGGGACGATCGTCGTCGTCGTCGATCACGATCCGGAAGTAGCCTTCGGGCGGGGCCCAACCGCTCGGGTCGTGGAGGCGCACCCGGCCCGCCTCCGCATCGAACTCCACGATGGCCTCGCGAAAGAGGCATCCGCCCGCCACGGCGTCGGCTCCGGGAGGGATCGCCGTCGATTGCTGGACCCACAGGGCGGGATAGACGGCGCTGCCGATCGCGAGTGAGGCGCCGCTCGCCACCGACCGCCCGAAGACGTCCGGCGCAAAGACGAGGTTAAGCCGCGAGGCAAGACCCGGCGACACGACGAGCGGACCGTCCGCGGCGGCGTCGATCGCGAGCCGGACGGTTTGACCCGACACGACGGCGGGAACGAGGAGCGCCCCCGACCGGCGCTCGAACGCCGCCCCGTCCCGGCTAGACCCGAACCGTGCCTGCCCTCCGCCGGCGTACGCCTGCGGGAGGGGGCCCGTGGGGAGGCCGACCCAGGCGATCTCGCCGTTGACAGGGGCGCGCGGGTCGGAGACGTCCCGGAAGGAGTTCGGCGATGAGAACTCGAGCTGGAAACGCGGCGACCGCGCCGAGAGGAGTTGGCCGTCCCTGCGCGAGAACGTGAGCAGCAGGGGATTGCCGCCCTCCGGGGTCAGGCTCAGCGACACGGTAGAGTCGTCGGCCCGGGCGAGATTCAGCCACGCGCGCTCGCGTTGCTCGAAGAGCCAGGCCCTGCGCCAGAAATACGAGCGGGTCGTGAGCTCGCGCAGGACCTGGTCCGAGGCGACGCGCGTGACCCCGTCCTGGTCGGTGAAGTAGGCCGTGCCCGATTCGATGCCCCGGAGCGTTGTCAGGCCGGCCGAGGAAACCGTCTCCCGGTAGCGCCGCGGTTCCCAAAGGACCTCCTCGAGGCCGGATGCAAGCGGCCTTTCGCGAGGCGGCGAGAGCCGGATGCGGATCATCCCGCTCGCGGGCAAAGGCTTGGCCCCGGAGGTCTTGCGGTATTTTTCGAGCACCCGGGCGGTGATGCGGGAAGGCGAGCCCTCGCCGCAGCCGGATGCGGCGCAAAGCGCCGCGAGCGCGAGGCCGAGCAAGAGGATCCGGTTCCTCAATGCGCGAGACCGGGGCGGCTCAAGCATCGGCGGCGTGATCATACTCCTCGACGGCCGCCGCGGAGCGTCGGCGGCGGAGATGAGAAAACATGCGGCCAGCCGAAAAAGTTTATTGCTTGACGGCGCGCGGAGGGGTCTAGAATACGGCCCCAGTTTGATACGCCCACGAAGGGCGATTCCAGATAGAAAAGGGGTAGGACACATGGCAAAGGAAACCAAGGCGCTTTCCAAGTCCCAGATCGCCGACCATCTCTCGAAGTCCACGGGCACCACGAAGCGGGTCGCGACGCAGTTCCTCGATGACCTGACGGCTCTCGCCTACAAGGAAGCGAAGAACAGCTTCACGATCCCGGGCGTCGGCAAGCTCGTCCTCGTGAATCGGAAGGCGCGCATGGGACGCAACCCGGCCACGGGCGCAGAGATCAAGATTCCCGCCAAGCGCGTGCTGAAGTTCCGCGTTTCGAAGAAGGCGAAGGACGCCGTCCTCGGCGTCAAGAAGTAAGTCCCCCGCTTCGGGGAATGGAGAAGCGGTCCCGAAAGGGGCCGCTTTTTTCTTTATGTCGATTGGTCACGTTTCGTAGGGGCAGCCTCGGGCCGCCCGCGGGCGGGGCAAGCCCCGCCACTACGGCACGGGGGGTGAGCGGGCCTCAAACGTCAGTTTCACGACGTTCTCGCTTTCGCGCGAAGTCGCCAGTTCAGCCCCGATCGAGGGCTTGACCCAGGCCGGGATCGTCGCCGCAATGCCCCCTCCCATCTTCCGCGAGCGTGTGATCTTCGCCGTGAGCTCCACGGAGCGGATTTTCTGGGGCAGGCCCGCCGCGTTGGAGGCGCGGGCGACGTCGCGCGCCGTGTTCATCGCCGCCTCGATGAATTCGCGCACGCCCGGCACGAGCGGTTGAGCGGCGGCCTTTCGCATGCGGGTTTCCGGGATCTCGAGTGTCAACTCCTGGAGGAAGGAAGTCTCCGTCGAGCGCGAGGCCTCCGCGTCGAGGAGAAGGACCTCGATCTTGCCGCCGCCCTTCGTCTCGGTCCCGACGGCGAGCAGGAACTCGATTTTCTTCAGGACGAGGCCGGCCTCGGCCATCGCGGCGTTGCGGCCGGTCGCGACCTCGGCGATCGAAGCGACGAAATCGGCTGGCGTGATCGGCTCGGCGGGCGGGACCCCGGTCGAGGACGGCGGCGTCGAGGCGCAGCGCACGGCTGTTCCGAGCGCGGCAATGAGGACGAGGGACCGGCGGCGGTTCTTCAAGGCGTCTCCTTTCGGGCAATCCATGCGCGGCGCAACCGGCGCACGCCATCCGCCTCGAGGACGACGG
Organism: Acidobacteriota bacterium; assembly: GCA_031370065.1. Taxonomy (GTDB): domain Bacteria; phylum Acidobacteriota; class Thermoanaerobaculia; order UBA5066; family Gp7-AA6; genus DAHUXD01. Next base: position 673 of record JANMPW010000567.1, on the reverse strand, counting down.
CGTGGGAGTGTCCGGCTCGGGCGAGTTGCTGCGAATCCGAGGGCGGGCTCCGTATCTGCGCGATGCGACGGCGCCGCGCGAGGAACCGCACGAAGGCGCGCGCGTCGTTCGCGTCGCGGTCGTCGGCGCGATGCACGCCCGAGGCGGCCAGAAATCCCGCCTCGGTGAACCCGAGCGCGAAACCGTCGGAGATCTCGACGGCGGCTCCGTCGGCGGGGCCGTACTCCTCGCCGTGCAGGAAGAGGTCCCTCCGGCGGCGCCCGCGCAGAACGCCGATGCGCCCCGGTTCGGCGCCGCGCGTGCCGAGCAGCAGAAGCTCTCCGTCCCGTGCGGGGCCGAGTCGCGTCTCGATCGCTCGCACGAGTGCGGGCGAGGGTCCCTCGCCCTCCGGCGGCGCAAAGACCCCGGGGTCCGGGTCTGGGGATAGCTCTGCCGGCACCTCGGGGCTCGCGAGCAGTCCGCGCTGGAAGAGCTCCTTCGCGAGCGCGGGCGCGAGGGCCGGGTCGCCGGCCGTGCGCGCCTCGCGCACGATGCGCCGCGCAAATCGTCCGAAGAAATCCGCCCCCGACGGCGCGGTCTCCGCGGCCGCAACCGCGAGGGCCGCCGTCTGCTCGCCCGCGCGCGCCAGCGCCGCGGCGCGATCGCCCCCGGCCGTCGCGCGGAAGATCGCGAC
>JANMPW010000564.1:0-11607 GCA_031370065.1 Acidobacteriota bacterium | reverse complement strand
CGACCATGCCGGCGGCCGCCGGGGTGTCGTGAAACGACAGCGTGGGCGAGAACGAAACTGTCGTGACGACGACGTACGCCGCGGCCCAGAGCAGGGGCCGCATGCGGAACGAGCCGGGCTCAGCCCCCTGCTTCGGCGGGGACGGGGAACGCTGAAAATCGATCGTGTTGCGTCCCGTGGACGCGTCGGAGGGCATGGCAAGACCTCAGCGCGCGGGCGCCAGGGGACCGGCGGGCCGCGGGGTCCCCCGGTCACCGGCGGCAGCGGCGGCAGCCGCTTCCCGCTCGCGGTCAAGCGCCTCGTACGCCGTGATGATCGACTGCACGAGCGCGTGGCGCACCACGTCGCGCTCGTTGAAGAGCACGAAGCGGATGCCCTCGGTCTTGGAGAGGACCTGTTGCGCCTCGCGCAGGCCCGACGTCTTGCCGTGCGGCAGATCGATCTGCGTGATGTCGCCCGTGACGACCGCCTTGGAGCCGAAGCCGATGCGCGTCAGGAACATCTTCATCTGCTCGGACGTCGTGTTCTGGGCCTCGTCGAGGATGATGAACGCGTCGTTCAACGTCCGACCGCGCATGAAGGCGATCGGGGCGACCTCGATGATGCCGCGCTCGAGCAGCTTCGCGGTCTTTTCGTAGCCGAGGATGTCGTACAGCGCGTCGTAGAGCGGCCGCAGATACGGGTTGACCTTTTCGGCGAGGTCCCCCGGCAGAAACCCGAGCTTCTCCCCGGCCTCGACCGCGGGCCGTGCCAGAACGATCCGCTTGACCTTCTTTTCGAGCAGGGCGGCGGCGGCCATCGCCACGGCGAGGTAGGTCTTGCCCGTTCCGGCCGGACCGATCGCAAAGACGAGGTCGTGCCGTTCGATCGTCTGCGCGTACACCCGCTGCTTCAGGTTGCGCACCGTGACGACCGACTTGAGGCTCGGCCCGAAGGGGCTGTCGGTGAAGAACTCGACGAGCGAGGCGCCGGGCTCCTCGCGGACGACGCGGATGGCCGTGGCGACATCGGTTCCCCGGAGGGGGTAGCCGCCGGCCAGCAGGTCCGAAAGGCCCGTCAACAGCCTCCGGGCCGCCTCCTCCGCCTCGCCCTCCCCGACCACGGAGATTTCGCTTCCCCGGGACTGGAGGCGGACATGGAACGCGGCCTCGATGGCTCGCAGGTTTTCGTCGGCGATTCCGAAGAGCGCGATCAGCCCGTTCTCGGGCATGGTGACCGCGTGGCTGGGATCAGAAATCGGTGCTTCTCCTTGAAGCGACAAACGGTACCACGGCGGGGGTGGGCGCCACGCCCAGGCGCCCCCGTCGCGATACCAAGTGTCTATTTAACAAGGAATTAGGCTGGCTTTGCCCTTGAAAGCTATTTGCCGGCGGCAATGGACTTGGCGCAGTCCTCGAGGCCGTTCTCGACGGCATCCCGGGCAGTCGAGCCCTTGGCCTTCTGACGCAGCTCGCCGACCACCTTGCCCTTGGCCTTGATGAGAAGCTCCAGGCCGACTCCGGGGCTGGCCGCCCAACCGCCCCAATACCGGGCCGCCCCGCTCGGCTCCCACGCATTGAAGACATTGCCTTCGACCTGAATGTCGCCCCCCGACTTGACCACCTTGAAGCCCTGCTTCTCGAGCCACTTCTCCATGTAGTCCTTGCCCTCGCGGGCCGCCTCGCGCGACTCGGACCCGTGCCCGTTGTGATCGAACTCCGCGACCGAAGCCGTCTTGTACTTGGACAGGGATCCGTCCGGAAAATAAACCCAGTCGGCGTCCTTGCCTTTGACGAGTTTGTCGTAGTCTGGCAGGAACTTCTGCGGCTCGTCCTTTTCCTTGGCGTCGTCGGAATCGATGAATTTCTTGTCCGCCGCCTGCGCCGCGGAAATGGCGAATAGAAAGAAGCCGGCCGACAGGACGAGGAGCAGTCTGCGCGAGAACTTGGTCATCTTCAGTATCTCCTTGAGTACCGATTGTAGCAGGACGGGCGGGCCGGACGGGTCAGAGCCGCAGGCGCTCGCAGACGGCGTCGCCGGCGGCCGAGGTGGTCAGAGACCCCCCGACGTCCGCCGTCGCCGCGCCGTCCCGGACGCAGGCGGCCACGGCGCCCTCGACCGCCGAGGCCTCGGCGGCGTGGCCGAGGTGATCGAGCAGGAGCGCCGCCGTGAGGATCGCGCCGAACGGGTTGGCCTTCCCGGTGCCCGCGTATTTGGGCGCCGAGCCGTGCACCGGCTCGAACATCGATACCCGTCCGGGATTCAGGTTGCCCGACGCGGCCATCCCGAGACCGCCCTGCAGGGCCGCGCCGAGGTCCGTCGCGATGTCGCCGAACATGTTGCTCGTCACGATCACCTCGAACTGCCGCGGATCCTTGATCATCTGCATGCAGAGGGCGTCGATGTAGAGGTGCGCGGCCTCGATCCCCGGGTGCTCGCGGGCGACCTCGTAAAACGTCCGCTGCCAGAGGTCTCCGACGAAGCGCATCGCGTTCGACTTGTCGGACATGACGACGCGCTTGCGGCCGTGGCTCTTCGCGTAATCAACCGCGTAGCGGATGATCCGCTCGACGCCCTTGCGCGTCGAGACGTCCTCCTGCACGGCGTCTTCGTCCGGCGTTCCCTTCTTCAGGTGCCCGCCCGCGCCCACGTAGGAGCCCTCGGTGTTCTCGCGAAAGACCACGAAGTCGATGTCGCTCGCCGCGAAGCCCTTCAGCGGACAGAGCCGGTCGTCCAGGCAGCGCACGGGCCGGTAGTTGACGTAGAGGTCGAGCTGGAACCGCGCTCCGAGCAGGATGTCCGCCGCATGCTTCATGTCGGGGACGCGCGGGTCGCCGAAGGCCCCCATGAAGACCGCGTCGTAGTTGCGCGACAGGTCGTCGAACCCCCCGGGCGGGATCGTCTCCCCGGTCTTCAGGTAGTGGTCGGCGCTCCAGGGAAAGAACACGGGCTCGAACACGATGGCCTGCCGGCGGCAGATCCGATCCAACACTTTGACCGCTTCGGCCGTGACGTCGACGCCGATTCCGTCTCCGGGAACGACCGCGATTTTCATGCGGCGGGGACGATAGCACGCGGCCCGCAGACCGAAAAGGGGACGCGGGCCGGGCCGGGCGTGGCGTTAGAATCCCCCCAGTGACCTTTGCCGAGACCGTCCAGGAGGTCATTCGCGAGGCCTCGACCCTGCCGGAACGGCTGACGCCCAGCCGCCTCTGCGAGAAGGTCGTGCGCGAAGCTGAGCGCTACCTCGACCGCGTCCAGTTCTCGAGCGAGCGGTACATGCGCCACCCGATCCTGCTCTGGGACGACTGGGAGGTGATGCTCATCGCCTGGTCGAGCGGGCAGATCACGCCGATCCACGACCACCGCGGCGTGATGGGCGGCATGGCGATTCTCTCGGGCTCGCTCGCCGAGGAGCGCTTCACGACGCCCCGGGACCGGCCCGAGCTCATCGACAACCGCTCACGACCCGAGGGCGACCTCTCCGACATCGGACCGACGATGCTCCACCGCCTCGCGCCGACGAGCGCGCGCGCGATCTCGATCCACATCTACCGGCCGCCGCTGCGCACGATGGGCATCTGGGACGCGAGCGGGATGCTGGCGATCATGCCCTCCCATTTCGACGTGGGAGAGGAAGTGTTGGCGCGGTCGGTGGCAGTGCCGACGGCGTAGCCCGGGCGGCCCGACCCGTCGGGAACGCCGTGCGCAGCACGGCGGTAACGGCCGCCCCTACGACTTCTGGAAAAAGAGGAAGACGTTCACGGCTGAGGGGCCGAGCGAGAAGAAGTCCCCGGAGCGCAGCGGTCGCGCGCAGTCCTCCTCGGACACGCCGCCGAGGTCGTCGGGTGCGGGGATCGCGTCGCCGTTCAAATAGGTGCCGCAGGTCGAGCGCATGTCCACGAGCCGGTAGGTCGCCCCGTCGCCGGCCAGGTTCCGGATGACCTTCGCGTGGAGGCGGGAGACCTCGGTGTTCAAAAACGCATCGGGCGACGACACGCGGAATCCCGTCACCGGCATGCCCACGCCGATGTACTCGGGCACTTCGCGCCCGATGAGCAGCTCGTCGAAGTCGAGCTTCACGAGCCCGGCGTTGTACGACCCGAGCCCGAGCAGGAAATAGCCGGACGGCAGGCGCAGCAGCGTCTTCTCGAGGCGGCTCGACATCCCGACCATCCCGTTGTCCACGAACGTCGTCAGGTCCCGCTGGCGCGACTCGAGGGCCTCGCGGCAGATCGCGGAGTAGATGTCGTCCATGGCCCCTATTTTAGCGCGCCTTCCTGGTTGACGGGCTCCTCCGCCGCGGAGACGACCTCCTCCGGAGACGGTTCGCGCTCGATCGTCCAGCGCTCGAAGACCGTGTCGGGAAGCTCGGTCAGGAAACGGGACGGCTCGAGGATCACGTCCACGCCGTAGCGGTCGCGCGCGAGCATCGGATAGACCAGGGCGAGCTCGTTCTTCGCCCGGGTCACGGCCACATAGAAGAGCCGCCGCTCCTCCTCGAGCCCCTCATCCGTCGCGACCGACCGGTAGTTCGGAAAGCGCCCCTCGGACAGTCCCATCACGATCACCCGGCTCCACTCGAGCCCCTTGGCCTGATGGATCGACGAGAGGACAACCCGGTCGTCGTCCGGCCCCCCCGCCACGACGTCCTCGCCGGAGAGCTCGTTGAAGAGGGTGATCTCTTCGAGAAAAGCCGGCAGCGAGTCGTAGGTCTGCGCGAACTGGGCGAACTGCTCGAGGTCGTCCAGGCGCGCATCCCCGTTGGGGAACTTCGCGCGCGCATAGTCCCGGTACACGTCCTCGACGACCGAGCGAATCGCCTCGGAGGGCGTCGAGCGCAGGGACGGCCCGTCGAGACGATTGAGCAGCGCGCGGAACGGTTTCAGCGCCGCCTCGCCGCCGCGGCCGAGGGCGGCGTTCTGGCCGTCGAGGGCGCGGAAGGCCGCCAGCGGATCCGGCCGCGAGCCGATCGCCTCCCACACCGCGGAGGCCGAGCGCTCCCCGATGCGCGGAAAAATCTTGAGTGCTCGCTTCCAGGAGAGCTCGTCTTTCGGGTTCACGAGGATGCGCAGGAACGCGAGGACATCCTTGACGTGGCGCTGTTCGAAGAACCGCGTCCCCGAGCGGATCTCGTAGGGGATCCCCCGGCGCGTGAGCTCGATCTGGAGCTCGAGCGCCTGGTAGTGGGCGCGGTAGAGGATGGCGAGCTCCTGGAGCTTTTCTCCCTCGTCGTGCCACTCGAGCAGCCGCTGCGCCGCAAAGCGCGCCTGGTCGGCGATGTCCGGCAGGGCCACGACGGCGGGCAGCCCGCCCTGCTCGCGCGCGGCCTGGAGCTGCTTGGGGAACTGGCGCGCGTTGTGCGCGATCGAGGCATTGGCGAGCGCGAGGATCTCGGGCGTCGAGCGGTAGTTGCGCGTCAGGCGAAACGTCTTCGCTTCGGGGTAGCGCCGGGGGAACCCGAGAATGTTCTCGAACGAGGCGCCGCGGAAGGAGTAAATCGCCTGCGCGTCGTCGCCGACGACCGTGACGTTCTTCTTGACCTTCGCCATCGCGTCGACGATGTCGCCCTGGAGCCGGTTGGTGTCCTGGTATTCGTCCACGAGGATGTGATCGTAGGAGGCCGCCAGCTGCGCCGCGGCCTCGGGGCTCTCGTCGAGCAGCCGCTTCCACATCAGGAGGAGGTCGTCGTAGTCGCACGCGTTGCCGAGCCGTTTCCGTTCGCGGTAGCGCTGGAAGACCGAAACGATCTCCGCCTCGATCTCGGAAAAGTGCGGCGCATGCTCGGCGAGGACCTCCGTGAACGGGCGGCCCGTGTTGATCGTGTACGAGTAGAGATCGAGCAGGACGTCGCCCTTGGGGAAGCGCCGCTCGAGCGTCGGGATCTTCCGATCCGACGTCGCGGCTTCGAGCATCTCGCGGGCGTCCTCGGGGTCGAGGATCGTGAAGTTCGACCCGAGGCCGAGGCGGCTTCCGAAGCGGCGCAACAACCGGTTGCCGACCGAGTGGAACGTTCCTCCCATCAGCCGTCGCATGTCCACGCTCAGCAGGGACTCGACGCGCCGCAACATTTCGCGCGCGGCCCGGTTCGTGAACGTCAGCAGGAGGATGCGGGACGGGTCGTGCCCGGACTCGATGAGGCGCGAGACGCGGTAGACGAGCGTCCGCGTCTTGCCCGAACCCGCCCCCGCGATGACCAGGATCGGACCGCCGCCCTCGAGCACGACCTCCCGCTGCTCGTCGTTGAGCTCCCGGTCGTAGTCCACCCGGTAGGACTGCAGCCGCGCTGGCGTCTTGAGGACGTACTTGCGCTCCATCGCGCCCCGAGTCTAGCGCCGCAGGCGGACAATCGGAGTCCGACCCCTGCAGGTAGACTCTCCCCGTGCCTCTGCGCCTGACGACCGCCGGCGAGTCCCACGGGCCGCGGCTGACCGTGATTCTGGAGGGCATGCCTGCAGGGCTCGCGATCGATCCCGCGTTCGTCGCCGCAGAGCTCGCCCGCCGCCAGCACGGCTACGGGCGCGGCGGGCGGATGAAGATCGAGAAGGACGTGGGCGTCTTCGAAGGTGGCGTCCGCGGAGGCGTGACGCTCGGCTCTCCCATCGCGATCGGGATCGCAAACTCCGACTACGCCAACTGGGCGACGGTCATGGGACCGATGTCACTCGACCCGGAGGCCGCCGCCGGCAAGCGCCTGACGCGCCCCCGGCCCGGCCACGCGGATCTGGCCGGTGGAATGAAGTTCGGCGCGCGGGACCTGCGGGACGTGCTCGAGCGCGCTTCGGCGCGCGAGTCCGTGGCGCGGGTGTCCGCCGGTGCCGTCTGCAAGCTGCTGCTGAAGGAGTGCGGCATCGAGATCGCAAGCGGCGTCCTCTCGCTCGGCGCCGTCGCCGACACGCTCTCGCCGCGCTCATTCGCCTCGCTCGCGAAGGTCCGTGAGGACTCTCCGCTGCGGGCGATCGACACGGCACTCGAGCGGAAGATGATCGAAGCTGTCGACGAGGCAAAGAAGTCGGGCGAGACGCTCGGCGGCTCGATCCTCCTCGGCGCGCGCGGCGTGCCGGCAGGGCTCGGCACGTACGCGTCCTGGGACCGCAAGCTCGACGGCCGCATCGGCCAGGCCCTCCTCTCCGTTCCCGCCGTCAAGGCCGTCGAGTTCGGCTCGGCGATCGAGGCCTCTTGCGGCCCCGGCTCGGCGGCGCATGACGAGATCGAGAGGGGCGAAGACGGCGCGCTGCGCCGCCGCACGAACCGCGCCGGCGGCCTCGAGGCGGGCGTGACGAACGGCGAGGATGTCGTGGCCGTCGTCTACATGAAACCGATCTCCACGCTCGCCCGCGGGCTCGACTCGGTCGACCTCGACACGGGCGAACCCGCACGCTCCGCCTACGAGAGGAGCGACGTGACCGCCGTGCCGGCCTGCGGCGTCATCGCGGAAGCCATGCTCGCCTTCGTCCTCGCCGACGCGCTGCTCGACCTGACGGGAGGCGACCGGCTCGCCGACGTCGTCTCGCGCCTGGCAGCGCATCGCGAGCGGGTCAGGCACTACCCGGGGTAGGTCGGCATCTGTCCCGTCTCCCGCGCCATGCTGGGGCATGACCGCGGCGGCGCTCCCGTCGTCCAATGCCATATGGCATAATTCGACTTGCCATATGGCAGGAGGCCCCATGGGAGGCATTGCCGACATCGTCCATGCGCTCGGAGGTTCGGATCTGGTCCCAGCGAGGACTTTCGGGGAGCTGCGCGAAGCGCTGCGCGCGGGCCTCCCTTACGCCTCGCTCTCGGCGGTCGCCTCCGGATTCGAGATCGAGGGCCCGACCGTCGCATCCATCCTGGGAATCCCTGCGCGCACGCTCGCCCGCCGCAAGAAAGAGCGCCGGCTCTCGCCGGAGGAGTCGGACCGGCTCTTCCGCCTCGGCCGCCTGGCGGTGCTCGCCGAGGACGTCCTCGGCACACGGGCAAAAGCGTCGGCGTGGTTGAACGCCGGCAACCGCTCGCTCGGGGGCGCGACACCCCTGTCGCAACTCGACACCGACCTCGGCGCGGAGCAGATCGAGTCCGCCCTCCTGCGCCTCGCCCACGGCGTCGTCGGATAGCGGATCGTGAAGGTCTGGCGCCTCTGCAAGCGCAGGCACGCGGCGCTCGACGGCGAAGGCGCCAGACTCGCCGGGAGCCGCTGGAACAGCCGGGGCACCGCGGTCGTCTACGCGTCGGACAGCTTGTCGCTGGCAGCCCTCGAGCTGCTGGTGCACTGCGATCCAGCGCTGCTGCCCGACGACCTCGTCGCGATCGCGATCGAGATACCCGACGGGCTGGCCCGGCGTCGCATCGAGATCGCGGAGCTTCCGCGATCCTGGAGGCGCCATCCGGCCCCCGAATCGCTCGCGCGAATGGGAGACCTGTGGGCAAAGGAAATGCCCTCGGCGGTCCTGTCGGTCCCGTCCGCGGTGGTTCCCGGCGAACGTAACGTTCTCCTCAATCCCCAGCACCCCGATTTCGGCAGGATTCGCGTCGGACGTCTCGAGAGGTTTGCGCTCGACGCGAGGCTGGCCGGCCGCCGCTGAGACGTCCGCATCGGCGTTGCGGCCGGCTCATTGCCGGCTGATCTGGATCCGGCTGTATTCCGGTGAGCGCGCGGCGCACGATACGCCGCAGGCTGCGGACCCGCTTCTCGGCACGCGCGCGCCCATCCTCGCGCGCCCGGGACTCGCGTCGCCAGACCACCTCGCGCATGAGCACATCCACGGCGCGCTTCCAGCGCGCATAGGCGAGCTCGGCGACGTCGAACATCTCGGTCACTACCGGATCGAGCATGACGTCAGCCGTCTGAACGGGTATGAGACAATCGCATCACGGCCAGAGACGCTCTTCCCCCCGACGCGCGAGCGGAGAGTTCCGGCGCTCCCGAGGCCGATCCGTTTCAGCTCCAGCTGCCCATCGATCTGCCCGATCCTCCTCCACCCCCCGCCGCGCAGCCGACGATTCCGTTCGCCTGGCGGTACGCCTTTCTCGGCGCCCTGCTCGGGGTCGGAGCGCCAGTCGGAGCTCTCGCGCTCCGGCTTCTCGGAGGAGTTGCCGACCCCCTCGCGGAGCTTCACGCGAACGCGTTTTTCTACCAGTACGAGCTGCTGGGATCCTGTCTCGTGTTCGGGTCGGCAGGCTTTCTGGTCGGAAGGCGGGCGGACCTTCTCCGGCGGGGCCGCGACCGCTACCGCGACCTCTCCGAGCGGGACTCGCTGACGGGCCTCGCCAACGCGCGGACCTTCCTCGGACGCTACCGCCGTGCCGTCGAGCACGCGGCCCGTTTTCGAGAGCCGATCTCGCTGCTCGTGATCGACGTCGATCGGCTCAAGTCAATCAACGACAGCCTCGGGCACGCCTTCGGGAGTGCCGCGCTCCTGCATGTCGCCAGAGTGCTGGCCGAATGCAAGCGGGACGACGATATGGCCGCGCGCTGGGGCGGCGACGAGTTTGCGCTGTTGATGGCGGGGGCCGACGCGGCGGCCGCCCAGCGCCAGGCGGAGGCGATCCTCGAGAGGCTGCGCCGGGAGCCGCTGTCGCACGGGGCCGACCGGCGGGCGGTCTCGGTCACGATCGGCGTCGCGACTGGCGCCGGGGCGACCGACGAGGACCTCTTCGAGCGCGCCGACCGCGCCCTCTACGAAGGCAAGCGTGCGGGGCGAGACCGTTCGAGTCAGGGCCGGTAGCGCTACCGGCCGGTCCCTGGCAGCGGCTCGATCGGCGGCGGGGCGGACGTCGCCAGCATCTTTTCCAGCGAAACATCGTGGCCGGCCAGACGCAGATCGAGCATCGCGAACCGCGGATCGGTCGGCGAAAGTCCGTCCGGGCCCGGTCTCCAGAACTCGTAGTGCAGCCCCGGCGACATCGTCCAGCCGCTGGATCCGACCGTGCCGAGCGTCTGGCCGCGGCGCACGCGATCGCCGCGGCGCACATCGACCTTCGCCAGGTGACCGAACGCCGTCGCACCGGCGGGACCGTGCCAGAGCACGACGAGGTTGCCGAACCTCCAGAGTCGCGAATTCATCGAGGCCGGGACCCGGCCCGCGAAGACGACCGCGCCGGCCGCCGGGGCGACGACAGAAGCGCCCGCGGGCGCTGCGAGATCCATCCCGGCGAAAAACTCCTCGCTCCCCGTCCAGGGCGAGACCCGCAGGCCGAAGCGCACGGCCGGCTCCACGAGATCGGAGGCGAGCGGCAGAATGGATGGCGTCGCCGCGGCGAGCGCCGGGTCGGCCGCCTCCCGCCCGGCGACGAGCCCGAGACCCCGCTCGAGACCGGACAGGTACCGCGTAAGCCCCGGCACAAGCAACTCGGGATCGCTCAACGCGAGCACACCCGACTCGGGGTTCAGACTCCGCGGCCAGAGCGCCGGCGCCACCCGGTAGAGGAATGCCGCGCGGCTGACGAGGTCTCCCGCGTCGAGCGCCCTCTCCCGCATCCCGGCGGCACGGGCCTCGAGGTCGCGGTAGCCCTTCTGCACGGCGGCCGTGGTCTCGGCAATCGAGGCCGATTGCCGCGCGCGGACGGCCCGGTGCAGAACCGCGGGCACGGTGATCCACAGAGATACCGCCAGCACGGAAACGACGCCGGCCGCCGCGATCGCCGCCCTCTCACCCCTTTCGCCGAGCACGACACTCCGCACGGCTTCGCGGCGGGACGCGGGATGGAACTGGAACTCCACGTCAGCCTCCCGGCAGAAACACGGCGATGACGCCGAGCTCACGGCGGTCGCCCGAGACGCCGAGACGCCGCGGCACGAACGCGCGGGACAGCGTGAAACGGAAGACCCGGGGACCCGTAGGGCCCGCGGAAAGCCGGAGCCCGGCAGCCTCTCCGGGCTCGAGCGCGCGAGTGAAGACCGTCCGGCCGTCGGCCTCCGCGGTCAACTCGACCTTGCTGCCCTCGGGCGTGAAGTGCGCGAGCAAGATCCGTCTCGTCTGCCCGGCCTCGAGGCGGAGCGCGAAGCGCCGCAGGGTCCAGAAGAAAGGGCCGCCCTGCCCGATTTCCCGCTCGTGAAATCCGATCTCCGAGCGATAGCGGAAGGCCTCGTCGGGCCCGAGCGTGCCGAGCGCCGACCAAAACGCCGCCGCCGCGTAGGCCGCCACGAGGAGCGCCCGGGCCCGTCCCGGCCACCGCGAGCGGTCTGCGATCTGCGGCCGCGTCGTGACGGCCGCGAGGAGAAAGAAGAGAAAGGCAGCGTCCGGTGCGAACCAGTGAGACCCGGTCAGCAGCACGGCGAGGAACCCGAGCACCGCCGCACCGGCCCCGGCGCAGAGGGCCGACGCCCCGGGATCGCGCAGAGCGCCCCAGCCCTCACGTACGAGCACAAACGCGAGGGCTGCCGTCAGAAGCAGGCCGACCGCCCCCGTCTCGGCGAGCGCCTGCAGGTACGCATTACCCGGGTTGTCGCGAAGGCCGAGCGAACGGCCCTCTTCGGCGAGCAGGTTCGGAAGCTGCCAGAAGAAGGCACCGAGGCCCGCTCCCTCGATGGGGTGACGCTCGAAAAGCCGCACCGCGCTCGCCCAGAGCACCGGCCGCGCCGAGGCGCGGTATTCGACGGGCAGGCTGCCGTCGAAGATCTCGGCCAGACGCGCGCCCGCGCTTCCA
>JANMPW010000559.1:0-2746 GCA_031370065.1 Acidobacteriota bacterium | reverse complement strand
ATGCCCGATCGGCGCGACCTTCGAAGGTAGCTGGTCCGGCCGCGTCACGGCCCCGTCGTAACAATCCTCGGTCCAGGTGATGATCCGGGTGCCCGGCGCAATGTGATGGGTCGGCGCCACGCCCCCGAACGTGTACTTGAGATCCTCGTGCTTCGGGATGTAGCGCAGGACCGGCGGGTCCGCGGCGACGAGCGTGGCTGCGGCAAGGAAAAAGCCGGACGCCGAAAAAACCATTCGCATGCCAACCTCCGGGATCGTTGCCGCATTATTCATTATTCAACGATTCGCCCGCGCGCCGATACGGGGCGAGGCCTGCTAATCTACCGGCCGCCCGCCAAACAGGAGAACACATGTTCCAGAAAACTCGCATCGCAGGACCGATCGCCGCGATCCTTTTCGTGATCGGGATCCCTCTCTCGGGACAAACCGCAGGCCCCTACCAGGAGACGGGCGCGCAGATCATGTCCCGCCAGCGCATCGCCGACCTGACGCAGGGCCCTCGGCAGGTGAAGCCGCGCCTGGTAGCGCCGCGACAGAGCCGGGCCGCCCGTCCTTCGCTGCCCTCTTCGGCGCCGACCGCCAACGCCGCCCCGTCTCCCGGCGAGCCCCAGACCCTCGGGGTCAACTTCCTCGGCGCAAACCTCGCCGACACGAACTCCTTTCCGCCCGACACGATGGGCGCGGCGGGGCCCTCGCAGTTTCTCGTCGGCGTCAACGGCCGCATCCGCAGCTTCTCCAAGGCGACGGGCAGCACCGACGGCGGCTTGAACGCGGACATGGACGTCTTTTTCAATTCCGTGCGCAACGGCCAGCCGACGAGCGACCCGCGCGTGCGCTACGACCGCGTCTCTGGGCGCTGGTTCGTGACGATCGTCAACTTCGCCGACACGTTCTCGAACAACCGGGTGCTCGTCGCCGTTTCGAGCAGCGCAACGATCTCGATCGGCACGATCTGGACCTTCTCCTACTTCCAGCACAACCTCGACGCGCCGGCCGGGGACACGGACCTCTTCTTCGATTACCCCACGCTCGGCCTCGACGCCAACGCGCTCGTGATCGGGGGCAACATCTTCGGCACGACCGGCGCGTATCAGGGCACCAGCGTCCACGTCGTGCGCAAGAGCGCCGTCGTATCGGGAGGCGGAGGCGATCTCGTGACGGGAGGCAACGTCGTCGCCTACCGCAATCTCACGGGCACTCCCGACGGCGTCGGGCCCTACTCGCCCCAGGGCGTCGACAACCTCTCCGCGAGTGCTCCCACGGAGTCCTGGGTGATCGGCGTCAACAACGTGCTGCCCGTGACGAGCGAGCTCGTGCTGCGCAAGATCATCTTCAGCGCGCCCGGGGCCTGGCCGCCGTCTTCGATCTCGGCGAACCTGACCCTGTCCGTGCCGACGACGGCGCTGCCTCTGACTGTGCCGCACCTGGGCAATACGGGTGGCTCCGCCGGAGAGCTCGATGCCCTCGACGATCGTCTCTTCGACGCGAAGCTGCGCGACGGCCACATCTGGACCGCGCACAACATCGCGGTCGACGCGACCGGCGCCGGGTCCGACGCGGGCGACCGCGATGGGTCGCGCTGGTACGAGATCGACGTGACCGGCGGCGCACCTTCGCTCGTGCAGTCGGGCACGCTCTTCGACACGGCCGCGGCGAATCCTCGGTTCTACTGGATCCCGTCCGTCATGGTCTCGGGCCAGGGCCACGCGGCGATTGCCGCGAGCGCGTCGGGGGCGACTCAGTACGTCAACGGGGTGACCGCCGGGCGATTCGCGTCCGATCCCGCGGGCACGCTCCAGAGCCCCCTGCTCTTCACGTCGAGCTCGACGGCTTACAACCCCGCGGCCGATCCCGGCCCGCCGCGGCGCTGGGGCGACTACTCGTACACGAGCCTCGATCCGAACGACGATATGACGATGTGGACGATTGAGGAGTACTGCAACGGGGCCGACTCCTACGGCGTGCGTGTCGTCCAGCTCATTGCCCCTGCCCCGGCGACGCCCGAAAGCGCGACGCCGCCGAACATTGCCTCGGGCCTTTCGTCGGTCTCCGTCGTCGTCGCCGGCACATCCGCAGGGGGCTCGGGCTTCTTCGATCCTGGCGCCGGCTATCCCAACCGGCTCGCGGCCCTGGTGCCCAACGGCGTGACGGTCAACAGCGCGACCTACACGAGCCCGACCTCCGTCACGCTCGACCTGAACACGGTCGGAGCCGCCTTCGGCCCGCGCACGGTGACGATCACCAACCCCGATGGCCAGTCGCGAACGAGCCCGGCGGCGTTGCTCTCAATCGGAGCGGGCGGCCCCGGACCGACCGTCACGACGATCATTCCGACTGCGGGCGACGCCGCGGCGGCAACGCCCTTCCAGATCACGGGAACGGACTTCGTCACGGGCGCCGCGATTTCGATCGGCGGCGTGCCAGCGACGGGCGTCAACGTCACCGGCGCCTCCGGCGCCTCCGCGACGACGCCCGCGCTCTCTGCCGGCACGCTCAACGACGTGACGCTCGTGAATCCGGACACGCAGAGCGGGACGCTATTTTCCGGCTGGTTCGCCGACTTTCTCGACGTGCCGCAGGCGGACATCTTTCACCAGTACGTCGAGAACATCTTCCGCAACGGAATCACGGCGGGCTGCGTGGCCGGGAGCTACTGCCGCGACGCAGCGGTCACGCGCGCGCAAATGGCCGTGTTTTTGGTGAAGACGTTCTCGTTGCCGTAAAAAGCAAACGGAGCCGGGTGCAG
>JANMPW010000549.1:0-2683 GCA_031370065.1 Acidobacteriota bacterium | reverse complement strand
GCCGCGGAAGCAGAACAGTAGCTCCGCGCCTCAACGCTCTCCCCGGTGGATCCGTACATCAATTGACGCGCCCATGCCCGAGGACTACCCTCAGGAAATGATGACTGTCCGGCAGCCCTGCTTTCGGACCGGCCTGGTCCTGCTGGGCCTCGCAGCGGTGCTGGCCTCCGTGCCGGGGTTCGCGGCCTCACCAGACGGCGCCGTGCGGGCGCAGCGAATGGCCTGGGCGCAGAGCACGGAGAGGCATTTCCTCCCGCCGCGCGTGATTGCGTCCGCCCGCGCGGTGCTGTTCGACGAGGCCGACGACCCGAGTCTTTCCGCCGCCCTCGCGAGCGAGCTTCGCTGGCTCTCCGAGGAGCTGTACGTCCGCCAGGGTTGGCGCGTCCCGTTTGCGGACGGCGAGCCGCTCCGCATTTACGTCGCCCGGCGGGAGTCGGGGGGCGTGCGCGAGGTCGCGGGGCGGGCGGGCGCGAAGGGCCGGCTCGAGTCGCCTGCTGTTCTGCTCGATGCGTCGGGGCTTTCGACGCCGCAGATCGCCCGGGAGGTTGGCCGTCAGGTGGCACTGGCGACGCTTGCCGGGTACGACGTCGAGGACGGCTTCCTCGGCCCGGCGATCGCGGAGCACCTGTCCGGGCGCGCCGGCAGCGCGAACGCCGAAGAGGTCTGGATCGCGGCGGCCGCGCCGTCACTCGACTTCCGCGCGCGGCCGGAAGTCCTCGGATCGCTCTGGGTCGCCGAGGTCGTGCGGGCTGCCGGGAGCAATGGCATCCTGCGGGAAGCCTGGGAGCGCGCGGCGGATCAGGGCGAGCCGCCCATGGACGTTCTCCTGCGCAAGCTCGCCGAGAGCACGGGCGAGAGCGGGGAGCAGATCCTGCTGCGCGCAGCCGCGCGTCTATACGCATCGATCGAGCCCGAGGCCTCGCCGTCGCGTCTGCGCCTGCTCGATGTCCAGTCCGGAGCGATCGACGCCGCGGCGCCGGCCGCCCTCACCGTACGGCACCGCGCGTTCCTGCCCGAGACGGACGAGACATTGCGCGTGGCCTGGCCGCCCGACGGCGCAGCCGGCGCGGCGGTCGTCCGCTATCGTGACGCCGGGCTTGCACCGGACATGGTGTTCTTTGCCGCCGGGGACGCGCGCGCAATCCCGCTTTCAGGCGTTGTCCGCGTCGACTGGCTGGTGGCTGGAAGCGCCGAAGGGGCCAGGGGAGTCATCGCGCCCGTCTACGGCGCCCTCTCGTCGGACATTCCCTATCGCAGGCTCGAGGCGTGGGCCGCGGCCGCGGCCGAAGGCCCCCAGTTGATGTGGACGACGGCGAGCCACGAGGGCCTGTGGGGCTGGGCGATCTTCCGCGAGGAAGTGCTTTCCGACGGGCGGATCGCGCGCACGGGACCGGAGATCGTCCCATCCTCCGAGCGCGCCGAGGAGCCGTTCCGGTACGAGTTCGTGGACTCGAGCACGACGCCCGGGGCCTTCTACCGCTACACCGTGTGGGCCGTCACGAGCGAGGGCGTCCTTGCGAGAGCTTTCGCCGCAACGTTGAAAGCCGCGGACTAACGTCGTTTCAATGTAGGGAAGGGGCTTGCCCCTCCCTCCCGCGGGCGGCCCAACCCGTAGGGAACGCCGTGCGCAGCACGGCGGTAACGGCCGCCCCTACGACACCCTGGCCCTGGTCTTGGTCCTGATCCTGGTCCGCGAGCGGTCCTTCGCGAGCTGCTCCATCACGATCTCCCGGTGGTCGAACGCGAACTCGAGCTTGCGGATCTCGCGTGGCGTGAACCAGCGCGCCTCGGCCGCGTCATCGCCTCCGTTGGCCCGGCCGCGCAAGGGCTTCGCCGCGTAGAGCACGGTGATGTTGTGGCCGCGGGGGTCGCGGTCCGGCTTCGAGTACACGCCGAGCAGTGCTCTGACGCGCACATGCAGGCCCGTTTCCTCGAGCGTCTCGCGGGCGCAGCAGTCCTGTGTCGTCTCCTTCCACTCGCAGAAGCCTCCCGGCAGGCCCCAGTGTCCTAGAAAGGGCGGGCGCCCGCGGCTCACGAGCAGGACGCGCCCGCTGCGATCGCGAATCCACGCGTCGACCGTCAGCCGCGGCATCTTCGGGTTCGTGTACGGGTGTTTCACTGGTACCTCTCGAAGAACTCGCGGATCTCGTCGGCCGGGCGCCGCGTCGCGAGCTCGCGCGGGCTCTCGTCGTACCAGTCGCGCGGGAGGCGGCTCGCGTACGGCTCCTCGAGAAAACGCGCGCACACGAGCGCGATCACCCCGCGGTCCGTCTCGCTGCGGATGAGCCTTCCGGCCGCCTGCACGACGCGCGTCATGCCCGGCTGCAGGTAGGCGTAGTCGAAGCCGGCCTCGTCCTTGTCGTCGAAGTAACGGCGCAGGAGCTCCCGCTCGAAGGACACCTGTGGCAGGGCGGGCGATACGACGAAGACGGCCGAGAGCAGTTCGCCGGGATAGTCCACGCCCTCGGCGTACATGCCGCCGGAGACGGCGAAGAGCAGCGTGCCTCCGGGCGGCGGTGACGAGAGCGCCTCGAGCAGCTGCTGCCTCTCGAAGGCCGTGAGGTCCGTCCGCTGGACGAGCAGGCGCGAGCGGGTTTGGGGCATGCGCTCGGCCACCGCGGTGAGGAAACGGTAGGAGGGAAAGAGAACCAGATCGTTGCCGCCGTGGGCGTCGGACATGCCG
>JANMPW010000547.1:0-2091 GCA_031370065.1 Acidobacteriota bacterium | reverse complement strand
GCCGGCGCGAGAGCTGGATCGACTGGTTGACGCCGCAGCTCGCTCCGCCGGCGCCGTAGACTTGCTGGACGCCAGGCTGGGCGCGCAGGTACGCGAAGGCGGCGTCCACGTCGCCCGGCCAGACTTCGGTCGTGAGCCTGACCCGGTCGCTGTCGGGGAGATGGAGATGGCGCTTCCCGCCGCTTTCCCCGTAGCCGCGGTAGTCCATCGTGAGGACGTGGAAGCCCGCGCGGGCGAGCTTCTCTGCGAGAGTGTTCCAGGAAGATCGGTCCTTGTTGCACTGGTGGAGAAGCAGGACCCCCGGCCCGGGCTTTGCGCCGGAGTAGTAGGTCGCGGCGAGCTTCGTGCCGTCGGGCGCCGAGATGCTCGCGGGCGTCCCGGTGACGGGTTCGCCGGCGGCAGGCTGGAGGGCGACGACGAGAAGGATCAGGGCAGAGACGGCGTGGCGCATTGGGGCCCCCTTTTCGTCGTCCTACGAAGGCGGGAGCGAAAGGTTTGAATCATGCCTTCCACCGGCTGGAAGAGGAGCTCGACCGGGTGGAGATGGGAATCGGGGCGGCGGACCTCATAGCGTACTGGCGGGAAGGCCACCCGGCTCAGCGGGGCGCGAATTCCTCCAGCTTGCGAAGTCGCAGGGTCGGGTTCGAGGCGAAATCCTGCCGCAGCCACCCGAGGTGCCCGGAGCCGAAGATCACCAGGATGCGTTCCTCGGGAGTCACCACCAGCTTCATGACGTTGTTGTAGATGCGGATGTTTCGCCGGTACCACTCCGTCAGCAGGTCCGGGCCGGCGTAGTCGCCGGGCTCGCCGTAGCGCGCCTCGAGATAGTAGAAGCCGACGTCCTGCGCCACCTGCGCGTCGGAGTTCATCAGGAGCAGCGTCTGGAGGACGGTGTGGGTCTTCACGTACTCGTTCTGCTCCTTCACCATCTTTCCGATGTCTGCCAGGATCTCTTCCAGCCTGGCCGACTGGCCGGTCGCCCTGGCGTAGTTGATGACGCGCGGGAAGGGAAAGTCGCCGTCGGCGTCGACGGGATAGACGGTGGTATGGCCCATGTCCTTGGCGAGCCGGAAGCCGATCTGCTCGATCTCGTTGCGCGTGAGCGGCCGGGTGCCGGCGAGGTGCTCGGCATAGCGCTTCGGGACGGCGTCCTCCCGTAGTTCGACTCGATCGCGATCTTCGTGGGTTGGAACTTCCTGAGCACCGCGGCGAGCTCGGCGATCTCCTGCTGGCGCTTGGGAGCGAGGACGTCGTCCACCTGCATGTTGAAGACGTCGTGCCCGGGGTTGGCCATGTGGTACACGCCGAGCACCAGAACCTCGGCGCGCCTGGCTTCTTCTTTGGCCGACGCGGCCTGAGCCGGAGCCAGCACCCCCATCGCCGTCACTGCCGAAAGACACAGGACCGTGCTTCTCATCAGCTCGCCTCCTGATCAGGGTAATACGTCGGAGCAGCCCTGACGGTTCCGCGCCCGCATCAGGAAGCCGGCCGGCGGATTCGGCCGTCGAAGCTGACCCCCGCTAGAATCGTCATCCGGAGGATCGAGCCCTGAACTCCACCGCAGGCCCCGCGCAGCAACTTGCGCGACATCTGCCTGACGGATCCCGACGGGTTTAAGATCACGATTGCCGTCGACAAGCGCTGACGCGCGCGCCTTCGGTCAGTCCGGATCGTTAGACTTCGTCGGCCTCGACGCGCCGGCAGCCGGGTTCCAGTCCGGTCCGAATCCCTCGACGATCCAGGTCCGGTAAGAGCCGGCCGCGTCGGTCAAGGTCACTCCGAAGTGCGGTTCGCCGGCGCACGCGCGGAAGAGCAGGATCCGCGTTCCGTCCGGGGAGCCCTTGGGCACGCCCTCGATGCAGTCCGGGGCAGAAGGCAGGCTCAGGTCGGTTTCCGGCTTGCCTGGGGTCCAGGCATCGCTCGAAACGGAGTACAGCCGACGCTCGGTGTTGTTCGGCAGACCCGCCGGCGGGCGGGGGAACCCGCGCGAGGTGTAGATCGTCTTGCCGTCGGCGCTGAAGCCGGGATCGGCGTCGCCGTTTTGCTCCCGGTCGTGGGGCGTGCAGTTGGGGCCGCCCTCGGTGACCTGCG
>JANMPW010000663.1:0-1586 GCA_031370065.1 Acidobacteriota bacterium | reverse complement strand
ATCGAAGCCCTGCCGCTCCATTTCGGCGAAGATCGCTTCCATCGCCGAAAAGCTTGCGTCGGCGAGCGGTGTGAACCAGGTGTTGACGAAATCACGGCGAAGATCGGCCATGAGCATGCCGCAAGCCGAGAAATGTCCCGGTGCTCGGGGGATAATAACGGTGCTAATCGAGAGTTCTCGGGCCACGGCAGAGGCGTGCAGGGGCCCGGCGCCGCCATAGGCGACCAGGGCAAAGTCGGCGGCATCGAGGCCGCGCTCGGTGGTCACCCAGCGCACCACATGGGCCATCTTGGTGGTGGCGATGCGCAGGATTCCTTCCGCCGCTTCAATGGGATCGAGGCCGAGCGGCGTCGCGATTTTTTCGGTCAGCGCCTTCTTCGCCGCGTCGAGATCGAGCCGCATCTCGCCGCCGAGGACACGATCCGCGCCGAGCCGGCCGAGCACCAGGTTCGCGTCGGTGATGGTCGGCTCGGTGCCGCCGAGGCCGTAGCAGACCGGCCCCGGAGCCGCGCCCGCCGATTCCGGGCCTACTCTCAATGCGTTGCCGACCTCGACGCGGGCGATGCTGCCGCCGCCGGTGCCGACCTCCTGGATGTCGATCATCGGCATCTGCACCGGCAAACCGGTGGCATAACCGCCGATCAGGGCTGCGCCGGTCATCAGCACGTTGCCCTCGTAGATGACGCCGGCCTTGGCGGTGGTGCCGCCCATATCGAAGGCTATGGCATTGGCAATATTGATGGAATCGCACAGCGCCTTGGTGCCGACGACGCCGGCGGCGGGGCCGGACTCCAGCATGCGGATGCAGGATTGCCGGGCGTCGCCGACGTCGAACAACCCGCCGGTCGATTGCACGATCAGGAAATTGCCGCCGAAATCGGCCTCTTTCAGATGTGTTTCCATCTCGTCCAGGTAGCGCTGCACGCGCGGGCCGACATAGGCGTTGGCCGCGGCGGTCGAAGTCCGCTCGTACTCGCGGTATTCCTGGCTCAGTTCGTGCGACGCGCTGACGAAGAGATGCGGAAAATCCTGCTCGATGATCGCCGTCACACGCTGCTCGTGCGCCGGATTGCGGTAGGAATGCAGCAGCAAAATGGCGACCGCCTCGATGTTCTGCTCCTTCAGCTTTTGGGCCAGCGCGCGCACGGCGGCTTCATCGAGTTCCTTGTGGATGCTGCCGTCGGCCAGCAGACGCTCGGGAACTTCATAGCGCAGCGAGCGCTTGATCAGCGGCTCGTGTTTGGAGAAAAACAGGTTGTAGGCGTCGGGCCGGTTGACGCGGCCGATCTCGTAGATGTCGCGGAAACCCTCGGTGATCAGCAGCGCGGTGCGCGCGCCGTTGCGTTCGAGCAGGGTGTTGATCGCAATCGTCGAGCCATGCAGGAACAGGTTGCCGTCCTTTACCCTGGCGCCCGCGCCGTCAAGGGTGCTCTGGATGCCATTGACGAGTTGGCCATGCGTGGAAAGTGCTTTGCCGAACAGCAGTTCGCCGCTGATTTCGTCGAAGGCTGCCAGGTCGGTGAAGGTGCCGCCGATGTCGACGGCGATGCGCATCTGGCCGCCGGCGGCGGTGTTGGTTTTGCTTG
>JANMPW010000498.1:0-2478 GCA_031370065.1 Acidobacteriota bacterium | reverse complement strand
GCGCTGAAGCGGCGACCGAGGTGAGCGGAGCCGAAATCCGGAAAAGAATCGAGCCTCCCGATTTTTGCCGGAAGACTCGATGGTCTGAAGAGTTAGTACCGAATCGCTGCTTCAACGCTCCGGGTTGATTTGGTCGGGATGCCGGGATTCGAACCCGGGACCCCCTGAACCCCATTCAGGTACGCTACCAGACTGCGCCACATCCCGACCGGAAGGCGCATTTGAACAGGGTCGGGGGACCCTGTCAAACGGCGCGCTAGAATCGGCCCGATGCGTGTTCGGCTGGTTTCCGGTTCTCATTTCGCGGCGGCCCACCGGCTTCATCGCGAGGACTGGGACGAGGCGACGAACCGGCGCGTTTTCGACAAGTGCAATAACCCGAACGGCCACGGCCACACGTACGGGCTGCAGGTGACTGTCGAGGGGGAGATCGACCCGGAAACGGGCTACGTGATGGACTTCGCGCTGTTGAAGCGCGCGGTCGAGGAGTCGGTCATCCAGAGGATGGACCGCCGGCACCTGAACTTCGACGTGGACTTCCTCGAGGGCATCAATCCGACCGCCGAGAACATCGCCATCGCCATCTGGAAGCAACTGTCGCCGCGCGTGTCGCCGGCGCACCTGGTCCGCGTGGCGCTGCATGAGACCGAGAAGAACAGCGTCGTCTACGAAGGAGGGCAGGCATGAGCGCAGAACCGCCGCCGCGGAGACTGGTCCGTTCGAGCAGGCACAAGATGATCGCGGGCGTCTGCGGGGGTCTCGCGGAATACTTCGACCTCGATCCGACGATCGTTCGCGTGGCCTATGTGCTGGTCTCGATCGTGTCCGTCGCCTTTCCGGGGATCCTGGCCTACATCATCCTGATGTTCGTGATGCCGCCGCCGGCGCAGCCCGGCGCCCCGGCAGCATGAGCCGGCCGCGGATCCTCGTCACCAACGACGACGGCATCTTTTCGGAGGGGATCGAGCGGCTGGCCGCGGCGCTCTCCGAGGTCGGCGACGTGTACACGGTCGCCCCGGACCAGGAGCGCAGCGCCGCCGGCCACTCGCTGACGCTCCATCATCCGCTGCGCGCAAAGCTCGTCGGCCCGCAGCGCTGGTCGGTCGACGGAACGCCGACCGATTGCGTGAACTGGGGCGTGCTTCATCTGCTGAAGGACGATCGGCCGAAGCTCCTCTTTTCCGGGATCAACCTCGGATTGAACCTCGGCGACGACGTGACCTACTCGGGCACCGTCTCCGCGGCTTTCGAAGGGACGCTCATCGGGATCTCCTCGGTCGCCATTTCCCAGGAGATCGAGACGGGTTTCACGTTCGACGCGGCCGCGGGTTTCGCGGCGGGGCTCGCCCGTCATCTCCTCGAGCAGCCCCTTCCGGGCGGGACGCTCGTCAACGTCAACGTTCCGGCCGGCACGCCGCGCGGCGTGCGCGTGGTGCGCCAGGGCAAGCGTCGCTACGGCGAGGCCGTGATCGAGAAGCAGGACCCGCGCGGTCGTCCCTACTACTGGATCGGCGCCACGGCGCCAACGGGCGAGCTCGAGCAGGGAACCGATCTTTCGGCCGTGGCGGAGAAGTTCATCTCGATGACGCCGCTCCACCTCGACCTCACCGATTACCGTTCCCTGGAGCTGCTCGAGGACGTCGCCGGGCGGCTCGATCCGCGCTGACGTTCATCCGATCCGGGCGGGACGACCGACGATCTCCTGGAAGAAGGCTTCGAGTGTCACGTTGTCGAACGTGTTCCAGCCATCGCACCCGGTGTGTTCCCGCGTTTCGAGGTCGCAACAGATGGCCGCGCCGGTCACTTCCTGCCGGCCCAGGTGGTAGAGATTGACGAGCTCTTCGAGATCCTTTCGCGGAACGCCGGGGCGCGTGCTCACGATCCAGTGGAACCGTTTCCGGAACTCCTCGTCCGAGAGCCGAACGAAACCGCGGCAGAAAACGCCCATCCGGGTGGCTGCCGCGCACATGCAATGGTCCTCGTCCGTGAGGCTCTTGAGCTTCTCACGAAGGACCTCGATGGCCTGCGGCCGCGACAGGTGCTGCATCGCGTCCGAAACGCTCCGATCGTCATTCATCGAGTCCCAGTATCGTGCCGTCAGGCCAGCTCGCTGCATAGGTCGAATGCATCATTTCGGCCCGTGGGGCGGAGTCGGGATCTTCGATTGTCGGGGCGCTTTCGAAAAAACCGGAGCGCTATGACGCAGATCATAGGCAGGGTGTGAATTCGCCCCAGACTCGCTGAAAAGGAGGATCCACTCCGTGATGCCCAATAACTCGCTCTTACGGCTGGCTTTCTTGATGCTGCTCGCGCTGGCCTGCGTCGTCTCTGCCGCCTCGGCCTACACCGGCGCCACGGTCACGGGTGGGGGAGCGATTTCCGGGACCGTGACGGCTCCCGGCGCGAAGGCGCTTCCCGCCCTCAAAGTGGCCAAGGACGTCCAGGTCTGCAGCGCGACCCACCAACCCGAGACGATCG
>JANMPW010000487.1:0-2788 GCA_031370065.1 Acidobacteriota bacterium | reverse complement strand
CGGGGACGCCGGCGAACAGCTCGCGGATCGGGGTGAACAAGCCGACGTAGGTCGCCGGGTTCGAGCGCGGCGTCCGGCCGATGGGGCTCTGGTCGATCTCGATGATCTTGTCGATGTGCTGGGCGCCCTCGAGCGTGTCGTGCGCCCCGACGGGCTCACGCGAGCCATTCAACTCGCGGGCGAGCGCCCGGTAGAGCACCTCCGTCACGAGCGTGCTCTTGCCACTCCCCGAGACGCCGGTGACCGCCACGAAGGTCCCGAGCGGCACCCGCAGGTCCACGTCGCGCAGGTTGTGCTCCCGCGCGCCACTGATGTGCAGGTTCTTGCCGCTGCCGGGTCGTCGCGTCGCCGGGATGGGGACCGCCCGATCGCCACGCAGGAAGGCGCCCGTGATGGAGCGAGGCTCGGCGAGGAGCGTCTCGAGCGGCCCGTTGGCGATGATCTCGCCACCGTGCTCCCCTGCCCCGGGCCCGATATCGACGACCCAGTCCGCGGTCCGGATCGTCTCCTCGTCGTGCTCGACGACGAGGACCGTGTTGCCCAGGTCGCGCAGTCGGGTGAGCGTCGCGATGAGCTTCGCGTTGTCCCGCTGGTGCAACCCGATGGACGGCTCGTCGAGGATGTACAGGACGCCCATCAGGGTCGTCCCGATCTGCGTCGCAAGGCGGATCCGCTGGGCCTCCCCGCCCGAGAGGGTCACGCTCGTGCGGTCGAGCGTGAGGTAGTCGAGGCCGACGTCGACGAGGAATCCGAGGCGGGCGACGATCTCCTTGAGCAGCTGGTGGGCGATCGTCCGCTCCCGTTCGGTCAGACTCGGCTCAAGTCCTGTGGACCAGCGCAGCGCCTCCGTGATCGACAGGGTCGAGACGTCCCACACGTTCCGGTCGCCGATGGTCACCGCGAGGATCTCCGGACGAAGCCGCTTGCCTGCGCAGACCGGGCACGGCCGGGTGACCATGAACTTCTCGAGTTCGGCCTTGATGTAGTCCGAGTCCGTCTCGCGGTAGCGTCGCTCGAGGTTCGTGACGACGCCCTCGAAGGTCGCCTTGTAGGTGTTCTCGCCGCGCTCCGTGCGGTAGCGGACGATGACCTTCTCGTCCTTCTTCGCGCGAAGGACGTAGTCGACGGCATCCGGCGGCAGGTCCCGGAACGGCGCTTCGAAGTCCCAGCCGTGGGCGGCGCAGATCGCCTCGAGGATCTTCAGGCGCCACGAGGCGTCGGTCGGCATCCGGGCCCACGGCACGAGCGCGCCGCGGGCGAGGCTCTTCGAGCGATCCGGGATGACGAGGTCCGGGTCGATCTCCAGCTTCGTGCCGAGCCCGGCACAGCCGGGGCACGCACCATGGGGCGAGTTGAACGAGAAGCTGCGCGGTTCCAGTTCGTCCACCGTGAAGCCGTCGTACGGGCAGCTGTATTTCTCGCTGTAGCGGCGTTCCTCGAACGAGGGTGCCTCTCCGTCGCGCGGCGCGGGGGCGATGAGGACCTCGCCCTCGCCGAGGCGCAGGGCCGTCTCGATCGAGTCGGCAAGCCGGCTTGCGTCCGGGTCCAGGATCACTTCGCCGGTCTCCGGGTCGATCGGGCGGCCGTCGGCGGCTCGCTCCGCATCCTCGGGCGCCTCGGCGTGTCGGACGATGTAGCGATCCACCACGACCTCGATCGAATGGCGCTTGTACTTGTCGAGCCTGGGCGCGTCGGCGATGTCCACCATCTCGCCATCCACGCGAACGCGGACGAATCCCTGGCGTCGAGCGCCATCGAAGACGCGGTCACCCTCCGTCTTGCGGTCCTTGATCAACGGGCCGAGGACGAGCAGACGCGTCCCCTCCGGCAGCGCCAGCACCTGGTCGACGATCTGCTGGACGGTCTGGCGCTCGATGGCGTGGCCGCTGGGGCAATGCGGGATGCCGATCCGGGCGAAGAGCAGGCGCAGGTGGTCGTAGATCTCGGTGACCGTACCGACCGTGGAGCGCGGGTTGCGCGACGCGCCCTTCTGGTCGATCGAGATGGCCGGCGACAGCCCGTCGATCTGATCGACTTCCGGCTTCTCCATCTGTCCGAGGAACTGGCGGGCGTACGCGCTCAGGCTCTCGACGTAGCGGCGCTGGCCCTCCGCGTAGATCGTGTCGAAGGCGAGGCTGGACTTGCCGCTCCCGGACAGGCCGGTGATGACCACCAACCGGTCGCGCGGGAACGCGACGTCAACGTTCTTGAGGTTGTGTTCGCGCGCACCGCGCACGACGAGCTGATCCTGGGGCATGACTGGTCCAGTGTAACGCGCCCGAGCGAAACAGAACGCGTGTTCTGCACGGTGGTCACGAGTGGGTGACACCGATGGCGGCGGCGGCGGCGCGAACGACCGGATCGCCGATGCCGATCTCGCGCGGGCCCTCCGCGACGTTGAGCGCATCGAGCGCCCGCTCCGCGAAGAGCGTCACGTTGGGCCATGACGCCTCGAAGGTGGACCACCATCCGAATCCCGGGATCCCTTCGGCGAAGAGGGTCTCGGCCACCTGTTGCGTGGTCGACCGCGTGCGCGTGGCGATCTTCGATGGACGCAGCCGGCGCTCCGCCAGCTCCAACGGGTCGTCAAGGTCCACCACTTCGCCCAGGGCCGGATCGTCCAGCCCGACGATGGCCCAGCGACGGCCGTCACTGCGGCGGAAGTCGACCGCCGTCAGCCGCTGGCCGCGGAAGCCGGCCAGCCATTCGGCAACCGCCGAGACCTCGACGCGAGCCGTGTAGAGAGCGCCGTAGAGGTGCGGGTTGTCGTGGCGTCCGCTGCCCTGCT
>JANMPW010000482.1:0-10691 GCA_031370065.1 Acidobacteriota bacterium | reverse complement strand
CGGGGACGGCGACACGATGACCCTGGCCGTGCCTTCGGACCAGACGGTCCGCGACGCGGACGCCTTTCGGAGCGCTTTGCGGGCGGCCGTGGACCTCGCGGACCGCGCCAGCGTCGTCATTCTCGGCGTGCCGCCGACGCGGCCCGAGACCGACTACGGTTACGTCGAGGTGCGCGGCGACGCGGTGGAGCGGTTTGTGGAGAAGCCTGGGCTCGACAAAGCGCGCGAGTACTCGACCTCGGGCCGCCATCTCTGGAACGCGGGTATCTTCGTCTTCCGGCCCTCGCGGCTTCTGGCGCAAGCGCGCCATGTCGCCGGAGATCTCGTCGCCGGCGTCGAGCGCTTCCTTCGAACGGGCGCGGACGCGGACTACGAGGCGCTTCCGGACATCTCGATCGATTTCGCCGTGATGGAGAAGATCGCCGGCGTGCGCGCGGTGCCTCTTTCCGCCGGATGGAGCGATGTCGGGACGTGGCGCTCGGTGCGCGAGCTCAGGGGCCCGAGCGACGCGTCCGGCAACCTCGTCATTTCGCCCGTGCCCGTGCTGGCGCCCGGCGTGCGGGACGCGGCAATCGTCGTCGGCGAAGCGGGAGTGCTGGTGCTCCCGTTCGAGCGGGAGACGGAGTTGAAGCCTGCCGTCGAAGCGCTGCGGCGACAGGAGCCCACCGGCCGCCGTAAGGACTGAAGGAGCGCAAAGACCCCGATGACCAACTCCGCCGTCTCGCTCTCGAAGCTGCGCGAAAACGTGGCGCTCGCCTACCGCGGCGCACCGCGCGCCGTGGACCTGCTCCTGACGGCGCTGCTCTCCCGGGGCCACGTCCTGATCGAGGACGTGCCCGGCGTCGGGAAGACGACGCTCGCCCGTGCGCTCGGCCGCAGCCTCTCGCTCGACTTTCGGCGCATCCAGTTCACGAGCGACACGCTTCCGGCCGACGTCCTCGGGATTTCGGTCTTTCACACGCCGTCGGACCGCTTCGAGTTCCATCCCGGGCCCATCTTCGCGAACATCGTCCTCGCCGACGAGATCAACCGCGCCACGCCGAAGACGCAGTCGGCGCTGCTCGAGGCGATGAACGAGGGCGCGGTCACCGTCGAGTCGGAGCGGCGGGCCCTGCCGCAGCCCTTCATGGTGGTGGCGACGCAGAATCCGGTCGAGTACCTCGGCACATACCCGCTGCCGGAGTCTCAGATGGACCGCTTTCTTCTGCGCCTGACCCTCGGGTACCCGGAGGCGGAGGAAGAGAAGATGCTGCTGCGGCGCGGCGGTACCGAGCGCGTGCTCGCCGCGATTCCCGCCGTGCTCGGGCCCGAGCAGCTCCTGGCCCTCCAGGAGGAGACGGAGAGAGTCGCCGTGTCGGAGGCGCTGCTCGACTACCTCCACGCGCTCGTACGCGCGACGCGCCACAACGCGGAGCTGCGGTTGCCGGTCTCCACGCGCGGCGCGCAGGCGCTCTTCCGCGCCGTGCAGGCCTACGCGCTGCTTCAGGGCCGCGCGTATGCAACCCCGGACGACGCTCAGGCCGTGGCGGAAGCCGTCCTCGCGCACCGGATCCTCTCTGTCTCCTCGGACGGCTTCGGGGCGGGGGGCAGGGAGCGGGAAATCGTCAGGAAGATCCTCGGGCAGGTGGCGGTACCGCTTTGAAGAAGTCTGTCGTCTGTCGTCTATGGTCGGTGGTGGCCGGGTCGGCCACGGACGACCGACCAGCGACGACAGACTCGGCCCAATGACCCGCCTCATCCCCGACTGGGAAATCCGCGTCACCAACTTCGGGCTCGGCTACATCCTGATGTGCCTCGTGGTCGCGATCGCGGCGATGAACACGGGCAACAACGGGCTCTACCTCGTGCTCGCGGGGATGCTCGCGGCGATGATCGTTTCTGGTGTCCTGTCGCGCCGCAACGTCCGGGGCGTGGACTGCGAGATCGAGACGGCGGGCGAGGTCATCGCGACGCGGCCGGCGTGGCTGAAGATCCGGCTCGCGAATCGCTTGAAGACGTCGACGGCGCAGGCCCTCTTCTTCCTGCACGAATCGCTTCCGGGGCCCCTCTGGGTGGATCCGCTCGCACCGGGCGAGAAGCGCGAGCTCGTCGTTGAGGGCATGTTTCCCCGGCGCGGGGTCTACCGCGACGCCGACGCGGGGCTGTTGTCGCGTTTTCCGATCGGCCTCTTCCGCAAGTACCGCAAGGCGCGCCTCTCGCGCGAGATCGTCGTGTACCCGCTGCCGGAGTCGAGCCCCGTGCCTGAGCCTGTGCCCGAGGACGCTCGCGGCGGTCGCCCGCACCCCCGCTCGCGCGGCGGCGGCTCGGACATCCGGACCCTGCGCGATTTTTCGCCGGGAGACGACCCGCGCGACCTGCACTGGAAGCAGTCGGCGCGGATGCGCCGCTGGATCGTGCGCGAGCGGGAGGCCGAGCGTGACCGGGTGCTCTTCCTCGCGATCGACAACGCCCTGCCCGCTCTGGACCCCGCCGCGTTGCTGCGGTTCGAAAAGGCGATCGCGCGCTGCGCCGGGGCCGCGCTCCTGATGCTCTCGCGCGGCGCCGAGATCGGCTTTCACGCGCGCGGGGTCAAGGTCGCCGCCCGGTCGGGCAAGGCGCAGCGGGCGCGCATCCTCGATGCCCTGGCGCGGCTCGAGCCCGTGCCGCCCGAGTCGGCGCCGGACTTTCCGGTCATGCGGCGGGGCGACCTGCGGCGGTTCGTCTCGTGACGCGCGCCCGACCGATGCCCGAGGGCCTTTCGCGCGCTTACCTCCTTGCGTTGGCGCCGGCGGCATTCCTCGCGCCTCTGCCGCTGGCGTGGACCGGGGGCGCGAGCCGCAAGGCGATCCTGCTCTACGAGCTGGCGCTCGCGTTTCTCTGGTGGCGCGCGCGAAGAGGCCGCCCCTTGCGCATCTCGGACGCAGCGATGAACGTGGCCGGCCTCGTCTACCTCGCGTGGCTCGGCTTCTCGGCCTCGACGCTGCGGCCGGGGCTCCTGCCGACGGTCGCAGACCTGCTTCTCTTCACCGGCCTGGCCAAGCTCGCGTCCCTGAAGCGGCCGAGCGAGGCGCGGCTGGCGCTGCTCGTGATCTTTCTCGTGACACTCGCCTCGGCCTCCTCCTCGACCCATGTGTCCTCGGCGCTCTACTTTGCGGCGGCGGCCTGGATCGGGTTCCGGACGCTGGGACTTCTCGCCGTGCTCGCCGACTTCGACGACGCGCCGCCCGACCGCGTGCTCACGGCCGTGCCGACGCGCGGGCTGACGGTGGTCGCCGTCCTCGGCGGCGCGCTATGCACGGCGCCGCTCTTCTTCGCGCTGCCGCGCCTGCACGGCCCCTTCGCGCTCACGCCGTTCCGCGTGGAAGATGTCCTCGGCAGGGTGCTCGCGTCGGACCGGGTGGACCTCGAGTCCTTCGGAGCCGCCAAGAGGAGCGACCGCGTCATCCTCCGCCTCTCCTCGGAATCGGAGCTCGCGCCCGAGGACTCCCTGCGGCTGCGCGAGGCCGTGTTCACCGACTACCTCGACGGAGTGTGGACGCGCGACCCGCGCCTCGGCGCGCGGCGCGGCGAAAGGGCGGCCCACACCTTGCCGGCCCCGGCGGGCTGGGCGGGGGGCTCGGCCGTCATCTCCGTGGACCTGAACGTCTTCGGCCAGGGATTCCTCTTCCTTCCATACGGGTCCTCGGCGGTGCAGGTGGAGCGGGGGCGCGCGGTCGAGCTGCCGGACGGCGTGATGCAGGTCTCGTCGTCCCGCGGTCCGGTGCGCTACCAGGCCGAGGTGCGCCGGGTCGCGCCGCGAGGCGCGGGGCGCGGCGCCATCTCGCCGGCGGACGTTCCGGCCGAGATCCAGAAGTACGCGATCGAGCTGACGGCCGGCCTCTCGGAGCCGCGCGCGATCGCGCGGCGCATCGCGGAGCACTTCGCGAAAGACTTCGTCTACACGCTCGATCCGCCGCGCGGCTCGGGCGATCCGCTCGTGCACTTCCTGCTGCGCTCGAAGGCGGGCCACTGCGAGTACTTCGCTTCCGCCGGGGCGATGATGCTGACCGCCCGCGGCATCCCGGCCCGACTGGTGACCGGTTCGTACGGGGGAGAGGAGGGGCTGTTCTCCCGGACGATCGTCGTGCGGGCGCAGAACCTCCACGCGTGGGTCGAGGCGGAGCTGGACGCAACGGGCTTCCAGGTGTTCGATCCCACGCCTCCGGGTGGTTTGCCGCCCGCCCTGCAGGCCTTTTCGCTGCTTTCCCGCCTGGCGGCCGTCGGGCGCGAGATCGAGTTCTTCTACGACCGGCGCGTGCTCGGCTTCGACGCCGCCGACCAGGCCGGCGCGGTCGAGACCGCGCGCGAGTCGCTGGCCGCGGCCGCGGGCAGCCTCGCCGCGCTCAAGGATTCGGCGCGCGACGTCTCGCCGGCGGCGCTGGCGGCCGTTCTCGGGGCGGGGCTTCTCGGCTGGACGATCTGGCGCGGGCTGTCGAAGACCCGCAAGCGGCACGGGCCGGCGACGCAGGCCTACCTCGCGCTACGGCACCTGCTCGCCCGGAAAAGGGGAGCCGTCTTGCCGTCGACGCCGCCCGCGGAAGTGGCGCGACTCTTCGCCGAGACGGTCCCCGAATCGCGCGAGGACGCGCGCGCCGTCGTTGCGGTGTATTGCGCGAGCGCCTTCGGAGGCGTGGAGCCCGGCCCCGACGCCGTGCGGCGGCTTTCGGAGCGCGTGCGGCGGTTGAGGAAGCTCGCGTAGCCGAGAAGCGTGGGGTCAGGTCTGAAAACTTCTGACTTTGGGAACCTATGGGGCTCAAACCCAAGGGAGGCTCAAAGTCAGAAGTTTTCAGACCTGACCCTCTCTCTCAGTAGGCGTTCCGGTGGCGGAACCCGTGGCGCAGCGTCATCCAGAGGATCTTGATGTCGAGCGAGAGCGTCCAGTTCTCGATGTAGTAGAGGTCATACTCGATCCGCTTGGACAGGCTCGTGTTCCCACGCCAGCCGTGGACCTGCGCCCATCCGGTGATGCCCGCGCGCACCCGGTGGCGCAGCATGTACTGGGGGAACTTCTCCTTGAACTCGCGCACGAACTCGGGCCGCTCCGGGCGGGGGCCGACGAGCGACATCTCGCCCCGGAAGACGTTGGCGAGCTGCGGCAGCTCGTCCAGGCTCCACCGGCGCAGGAACGCTCCGACGCCGGTGCGGCGGGCGTCGTCCACGCTCGCCCAGGTCGGGCCGGAGCGCTCTTCGGCGTCGACGACCATCGACCGAAACTTCAGGATGTCGAAGGGGCGGCCGTCGAGGCCCATCCGGCGCTGCCGGTAGAAGACCGGCCCGCCGTCGGAGAGCCGGATCGCCGCGGCGATCGCGGCGAAGATCGGCGACAGAGCCACCAGCGCAGAGGCGGAGATGCCGATGTCGAGCGTGCGCTTGACGAGGCTCATCCAGCCGGTGAGCGGGACCTGCGTGAGGTGGACGACGGGCAGGCCGTCCATGTCCTCCACGCCGGCGCGGAACGTGATGTGCTGCAGCAGGTCCGGCACGACGCGCACGTCGGCAATCGTGCGGCCGACTTCCTGCAGGACGGAGAGCATGGTGTGGTGCGCTTCGAGCGGCAGCGCGAGGAAGACCGTGTCCACGCCGCGCTCGTCCACGATCCGCGCGGCCTCCGCGGTCGCGCCGAGGACGGGGACGCCGAGATATTCGGACCCGCGCTTTTCCGCGGCGTCGTCCACGAAGCCGACCGCGCGCATCCCCGCCTCGGGGTGCTCGCCGAGCTTCTCGACGACTGCGCGCCCGAGACGTCCGGCGCCGACGACGAGCACGAGCCGGACGCCCACGCCGTGGCGCCACGCCTCCTCGAGATAGCGGCGGATGGCCGTGCGGCCCGCGAACACGAAGAGGACGTCGAGCGCGAAGAAAAAGAGGAGCACGAGCCGTGAGTACGAGAAGCCGCGGTAGAAGGTCGCCAGGCCCGCCAGCAGCACCGTGGACAGGCCCGTCGCGACGAACACCGAGATCGCCTCCTCCACGCGGGAGCGGTTGCGGCCCACCTGGTAGAGGCCGTAGAAGTAGTAGACGGCCGGCCAGAGCACGGCGATGAGGGGGCCGAGCCGGAAATACAGCGAGACGTCGGGGATCCCGAGGGGCACCGCGATGATCTCCGCGCGGAAGCGGAGCAGGTATGCCGCCGCGAGCGCGAAGAGCGTCGCGCCGACGTCGGAGACGAGCATCAGGATCGCGATACGCTGCGTTGATTTCCGAATCACCCTACAAGCTCTCCGATGGCGCCGCGAAACTCCGCGGCAAAGCGTTCCCCTCCAAAGGGCAGCGCCGAGGCTCGCAGTCGAGTGTAGTCGAACCGGGCCGTCTGCGCCCGCAGGATGGCGGCGGCCAGGGCCTCGGGGCCCTCGGCCGCGCAGAGGATTCCGTTGACGCCGTCCCGCACGATGTCGAGCGCGCCGCCGCGGCCGAGCGCGACGACCGGGGCGCCGCACGAGAGCGCCTCCACCGTCGAGATGCCGAAGTCCTCCTCGCCCGGTTGCAGGTACAGCGCGCAGGAGCGATACAGCTCGCGCAGTTGCTCGGGCCCGAGGCCCTCACGGATTTCCACCGAGCCAGACGCGAGAGCGCGCAGCCTCGCGCCCTCGGGCCCGCGGCCGACGAGCACGAGCCGACGGCCGAGAAGTCCGGCGGCCGCGAGCGCGTCGTCGAAGCGCTTGTAGGCAACGAGCGCGCCCACCGCGAGCAGGAAGTCGGCGCGCGGCGCCGGCGTGTCCGCGGGACGAAAGAAGTCGACGTCGACCGGTGGATGGAGGACCCGCGACTCCCGGCCGTAATGCCGCTGGATCCGCGCGGCGACGGCCGACGAGTTCGCGAGGTAGCGGGTCGGCCGCGGCGCCGTCGCGACGTCCCAGGCCCGCAGGCGCGCGACCGCGGCGGCCTTGAGCGCCCGAAGGCGGGTCCGCCCGAGCGGAAAGTAGAGGTCGAACTGCTCGTACGCGTACCGCACGGGCGTGTGGCAGTAGCAGAGGTGCGGGACGCCGGGCGGCGCGATCGCACCTTTGGCGACGCAGTGCGAGGACGACACGACGAGGTCGAAGCCCGAGAGGTCGAAGGACTCGACGGCCGAGGGAAATAGGGGAAGAAAGTTCCGATAGTGGCGTCGGGAAAACGGCATCCGATTCAGGTACGACGTGCGGATCGGGTACCGCTCGATCGCCGGCGAAACCGATCCGGGCACGTGGAAGAGCGTGAAGATGGTCGGTTCCGGCACGAGCGGCAGGATCGCCTCCAGCACCTTTTCCCCTCCGCGCATCCCGTTCAACCAGTCGTGGACGATGGCGGTGCGACGGGGAGTCATGAGTCGTGAGTCGTGCGTCGCGAGTCCGCCGGGCGGTCGCCGGCGAGCGCATCGGCATAGACCCGCAGCGTCTGCGCGGCGGCACGGTCCCAGGAGAACTCGGCGGCGCGGCGCTTGCCGAGATCGGCAAACTCGGCGCGTCGCGAGGGGTCGGTCGCCAGATCCGCGATCCCGCGGGCGATCGCATCCACGTCCATCGGGTCGACCAGGTAGGCGTAACCGCCCGCGATCTCCTGCAGCGCCGAGGTCGAGGAGGTCAGCACCGGCGTGCCGCAGGCCATCGCCTCGGCGACCGGCAGACCGAAGCCTTCGTAGAGGGTCGGATAGAGAAAGGCGTCCGCGCCCGCGAAGAGGCCGGGGAGGTCCTCTTCGGGCACGACGCCCGTCCTCATGACGCAGGACTCGAGGTCGAGCGCGGAAATCAGGGCCTCGACCCGGCTGCGATTGGGCGGCATCGGGCCGGCGAGGACGAGCGTGTGCGGCAGGGCGCGCTCGCGCCGCGCCTCGGCGAAGGCGCGCAGGACGCTGCGCACGTTCTTGTGCGGCTTTTCGCCGCCGAGAAAGAGAAGGTAGGGGCACGGAAGTCCGTACTTTGCCGCCACGCGGTCCCGTTCGGCGCGCGGCAGGTCGGGCCGGAAGCGGGCCGCGACGCCGTTGTAGATGACCTCGATCCGCGCCGGCGCGATGCCGAAGTAGTCCACGAGATCGCGCTTGCTGTTGTAGGAAACCGTCACGATCCGGTCGGCGCGGGAGAGCGCCCGGCGGATCATCACGCGCGCGTAGAGAAGGGCCGCGCGATTGGGAAGGAACTGCGGATAGAGGACGTGGATGATGTCGTGGATCGTGACGACCGCGCGCGCGCGGGCCCGCGGCGGGATCACGTAGTGGGTTGCGTGGAAGAGGTCGAGCCGGTCGCGCAGCAGCCGCCAGGCGAAGCCCGTGAGCTCTGAGATCGAGTAGCCGGGCGAGTCTTCCTGGACGATCTCGAAATGGGAGGGCAGCGGCGGCAGCGCGTCGCGGTCCGCGCCCGGGACGTACACGCGAAAGAGGTATTGCTCGGCCTCGGGGCGCCCGGCGATCCCTTCGATCAGGTTGCGGATGTAGGAGCCAATGCCGAAGTCCGCGACCTTGCGCGCGTCGATGCCGATCCTGGGCCTTGCCGAGCGGGTCATGGCTCCTCCCGGGCGGCCTCGGCGATGGCCGCCGCGGTGTCCCGCGCCGCGTCCTCCCACCGAAACTGGGCGGCGCGCTCGTGTCCCGCCGCGCGCAGGGCGAGGCGCGCGTCCTCGTCCTCGAGCGCGCGCTCGATCTGCCGCGTGAGCGCCTCGAGGTCGCGCGCCGGGGCATACAGCGCCGCGTCGCCGGCGACCTCGACGAGCGCCTCGGCGGTCGAGGAGACGACCGGCGTGCCGCAGGCCATGGCCTCGAGCAGCGGGAGGCCGAACCCTTCCGCGAGCGACGGATAGACGAAGGCCTCGGCCGCCCGGTAGAGCTCGCGCGCCGCCTCGCGCGCGGTGTAGCCGGCCACGTGGATCTTGTCGCGGTACGGCGAGCGCACGATCCGCCGGTGGAGGCCCGCGGTCTTCCAGCCCGCGCCGCCGGCGAGCACGAGGTCCGGGCGCGAGCGGCGCCGCCCCCACATCCGCTCGCAGGCGGCCACGAGCGCCTCGACGTTCTTGCGCGGCTCGAGCGTTCCGAGATACAGGATATAGGGCCGTGCGTTCGAATACCGCTGCCGGGTCCGCTGCCGGGCGGGAGGGTCGTCGACGGGGCAGAAGAACACTCGGTCGACGCCATTGCGCGCGATGCGCACCCGCGGCGCGGTCTCGGGGTAGCGCGCGACGAGGTCGTCGGCCGTGGTCTTCGAAACGCAGAGGAAGCGCGCGGCCCGCTCGACCGTTCGCTCCCACATGGGAATGAAGCCGATGAGCGTGCGGCCGGCGTGCCATTCCGGGTGCGTGATGGGCGTCAGGTCGTGCACGACGGAGACGAACGGGACGCGGCCGCGGGCCGGGCCGATCGTCAGGGCCGAGAGGAGGACGTCGGCCCCCCAGCGGGCGATCCTCCGGGGGAGGGTCGTCTGCACCCACAGGATGCCGGCGGGGTGGTGGTCGGTGTGGAGGGAGAAGGCGCCCGTGCCGGTGAGGGTCCTCGGGAACGGGCGGGGGGCGAAGAGCCCGACTTCCGCATCGGCCATGGCTGCGAGACCCTGTGCGACGGCCAGGGTGTAGGTTCCGATGCCGGTCCGCTCGGCCAGAAGGGCCCGGCTGTCGATGGCGATCCGCACGGAGGCAGTCTACAGGTGCCAGTCGACAGTCAACAGTTTGAGCCCGCGGTCTTTGCTCGCTGTCGACGGTGGGCTGTCGGCGGTAGATTCCTCCCGGGATCGATTTGACGCCGGGCCGCATCCGGGTAGAATGCGCGGTTCGATCATGAAGCTGGACGCCGTTTCCCTCGACTCGGTGCTCGACGAGCCCCTGCGGTTCGAGAGCGCCCTGCCGGTCGCCGTTGCGGCGATCGACCGGGAGCCCCTCGTCGCGATTTCCCCCCTGGAAATGTCGGGCGAGGTCATCCGCATCGAAGGGGGATATGCGCTCTCGGCCCGACTCGTCTACGAGGGCAAGCTCGAGTGCAGCCGTTGCCTCGCCGCGTACCACTTCCAGGAGGAAGAGTCCTTCTCGCTCGTCCTCTACCCGAGGCGGGTCCTGACGGAAGAGGAAACGGAGCTGGCCAAGGAAGACCTCGACGCGGTGTTCTACGACGACTCCGTGGTCCCGCTCGCGCCGATCGCGGAGGAGCGGGTCCAGATGGCGATGCCCATGAAGCCGCTGTGCCGGCCGGACTGCAAGGGCCTGTGTCCTGCCTGCGGCAACGACTTGAACCTCGGTCCTTGTGCCGGCGCGCACGACGCCGTCGACCCCCGTTGGGAGGCCCTCCGGGCTCTCAAGGAGAAAGTGTAGGAGAACGATGCCCAACCCAAAGCGACGCCACAGCAAGGCCCGGCGCGACAAGCGCCGCGCGCACGACGCCCTGACGCCTCCGGCCCTCTCCGACTGCCCGAACTGCCACGAGGCAAAGCAGCCGCACCGCGTCTGCCCGCGCTGCGGGTATTACAAGGGCAAGCAGGCGATCAACACGTAGTGTCCTGCTAGCGGAAATCGCCAGCATTTGGAGCCGTAAAGGCGGCCGTAGGCAACGGCGGCCGGAGGCCGGCGGTTACTCCCGCCCCTACGAACCGAACGCATGATCAAGACTTCGGTTACAGAACACTCGTCACGACCGGTCCTATAATCCCCGCACTCGTGTTGGCTTCGGGAGAAAGAGGCTAAGGGTGCGGATCGCGGTGGATGCGATGGGGGGAGACCACGCC
>JANMPW010000471.1:0-12236 GCA_031370065.1 Acidobacteriota bacterium | reverse complement strand
GGTTTCCCGCGGCGGCGCTTTCGTTGCGGGACTCGGGGCCGAGGAGTTGGCGCCGCGTTCGGCGTCGGCCTGGGCGGACTCGGCACGTCTCTTCCTGTCAGCCGGCTCGTCCTTCCACACAAGCGCCGGCTCACGCTGTTTCTCCCGGAAATACACGGCCTCGATCGTGCCCACGTTGGCCGTGTCGCCCAGCCACTTCGCGTACGAACTGGACGTTTCCGTGAAGTAGAACTTCCTTGCCGTTTCACCCGAGATCTGCCAGCCCGGAATGTCGGCCGTCTGGCCGGGGGCGAGGATCCACTTGGTCGCCGCCAGGTCGGTGGTGCGCTTCGCGTCGATCACATTGCGGCCGTCCACGGACAGGGCCACGGCGACGCGCTCGCCGGTCGGGTTGGAGAGTCGGATCGTGAATTCCTTGCCCTTGAGGGCTTCGATGTAGATGCGGCCTCGGCCGGCATACTCGGGGACGGGCTTTCCGTCCACCAGGATCGAGACCGTGAAGCCCTCGCAATCAAGGGCGCGCAGGGCGGCAGCGGCGGCGAAGGCGCAGAGCAGCAAGAGTCCGGTTCGCAGCGAGCGTGTCATGGCATCCCCTCCTGCAGGAAGGGACACCGCCACCGCAGAATGGTTCCCTTCAGGGGCGCCCGTCACCCCGTCCCTTCTCGCGCCGGGAGAGGGGGTTGCCGAAATTCCCTCGCCCCCCGTGAGGGGGAAAGGGCAGGGTGAAGGGGGCGGGGCTTTACGTCGGCAGGCCTGTCTTCAAGATCTTCTCCATCCGGTCCGAGAACGTGTCGAGCTCATCGAGGGTCGTGTAGACGCTCGGCGTGATCCGCAGCCCGTTGAACTCCTTGTGGACGATGGGAGTCGTCATGATGCGGTGCTTGTCCCAGAGGTAAGCCTGGAGCTTCTCGGTGTCGATGCCGTCCACATGGATGAGGGCGATCCCGCACGATCCGGTGTCGTTCAAGGGCGTGAGGATCTTGACCCGCGGGTCCGCCGCGGCCAGGCGCAGGGCCCAGCGATCGCGCAGATAGCGCAGGCGCGCGGCCTTCCGGTCGGCGCCGATCCCGCGGCTGAAGGCGATCGCCGCGGCGATGGCGTTGTGGTTCGCTGCCGGGTGGGTGCCGATCTCCTCGTACTTCCGGATGTTCTCGTCCATCTCGCTGGGGGCCGCCATGAGCGGCCAAATCTTCTTCTGCTTGTTCTTGCGAACATAGAGGAATCCCGTCCCGATCGGGGCGAAGAGCCACTTGTGCAGGCTCGTCGCGTAGTAGTCGCACTCGAGGTCGTCGCGCTTGAAGGGGAATTGCGCGAATGCGTGGGCGCCGTCCACGAAGACATCGATGTCGTGCTCGCGGCCGAGGCGCACGATGTCCCGCACGGGCAGGATCTGGCCCGTCAGGTTCGTGATGTGGGTGACCTCGATGACTCGGGTCCGCGGGGTGATGGCCTTGCGGAAGCTGTCGACGACGGCGGCCGGGGAAGGCGGGGGCACGGGGAAGCTGACCTGCTTGACGACGATACCGTCGCGCCGCGCGCGCTGAGCCCACGAGGTGATCATGCGGGGATAGTTCTGCGTGGTTTGGATGACCTCGTCGCCGGGCTTCAGGTCGATCCCGAAGATGAGGTTTTCGAGCGACTCCGAGGCGTTGCGCGTGATGGCCATTTCCTCGGGGTCGCAGCCGAACTCGGTCGCGAGCTCGCGACGGCAGGATTCGATCCTCGGCTCGAGCACGACCCACATCTGATAGACCGGCATCTCGTTCGAAAAGCGCAGGTCGCGGATCATCTGCTCGAGGACGTGCGCGGGCGCGGGGCTGCAGCCCCCGTTGTTCAGGTTGACGAGCGTCCGGTCTACCTCGAAGGCCCCCGCGATCGAGGCCCAGTAGGTTTCGTCCATCGCGAGCTCGCCGGGTTTCCTTCCCGCGGCGGCTTTTCCCGCCTCGGCGATACGTGCCAGCGCGTCCCCACGGAATGCGGCCAGCGCT
This sequence comes from Acidobacteriota bacterium, assembly GCA_031370065.1. Classification (GTDB taxonomy): domain Bacteria; phylum Acidobacteriota; class Thermoanaerobaculia; order UBA5066; family Gp7-AA6; genus DAHUXD01. The sequence goes on along the minus strand of JANMPW010000471.1, from coordinate 10,248 downwards.
GCGACTCCGGTCAGTCCCCCGAGGAGGGCCCGACGATCGAGACTCATGATGACCTCCGAGAAGTTGGCGAGATCCTATCGCGCTTCGGGGCCGACCTCGCCCGTGATCAGCCGCGCGCCGCGCTGGTAGCTGACGTAGGCCCAGGCCCACTCCATCATGACGATGAAGCGGTTGCGGAATCCGATCAGGTAGAAGACGTGGACGAAGCACCAGACGAGCCAAGCGGGCAGGCCGGACAAATGGAGGCCGGCGATTTCCGCCACGGCCGCGGAGCGTCCGATGACGGCCAGGGTACCCTTGTCGACGTAGTGGAAGGGGCGGCGCGGCTCTCCGTCGATCGATCGGCGGATGTTTCCGGCCGCGCAGCGGCCCTGCTGCATGGCGACGGGGGAGAGCCCGGGAAGGGGCCGGCCCGTCTGATGGAGAAAGACGGCGAGGTCGCCGATGACGAAGACCTCGGCGTGTCCAGGGATGGAGAGGTCCGGCTCCACGATTGCGCGCCCGGCGGGGTCGAGGGGGACGCCGAGAGATTTTGCGAGTGGCGAGGCGGCGACGCCCGCCGCCCAGACCACGGTTCGCGCCCGGATGGTCTCGGAACCGAGCGAAAGGCCTTCCGCGGAGACGCCGGTGACGGGAGCTCCCGTGCGGACCTCCACGCCGCGAGAGGTCAACTCCTCGGCGGCGCGCCGGGAGCTCTCCTCGGCATAGGAGGACAGGATCCGCGGTCCACCCTCCACGAGCACGATGCGGGCTTCGCGCGGATCGATCGCGCGGAAATCGCTGACGAGCACGTGGCGGGAGATTTCCGCGATCGCCCCGGCGAGCTCGACCCCTGTCGGTCCGCCGCCGACGATCGCGAAAGTGAGAAGGTCTTTGCGCAGGGAGGCGTCGGGCTCGCGCTCGGCTTTCTCGAAGGCGAGGAGGATTCGCCGGCGGATGGCGAGTGCGTCCTCGAGCGTCTTCAGGCCGGGCGCATTCTTCTCCCAGTCGTCGTGGCCGAAGTACGCGTGACCGGCGCCCGCGGCGAGGATGAGGTAGTCGTAGGAGAGATCTCCATCGGCGAGCCGGATCTCGCGGCGCGCCGTGTCGATCGAGACCACGTCCGCGAGGAGGACGTTGGTGTTCGGCTGATTGCGAAGGATCGAGCGGATCGGATACGCGATGTCGCCGGGAGAGAGGCCGGCCGTCGCGACCTGGTAGAGCAGCGGTTGAAAGAGGTGGTGATTGCGGCGGTCGACGACGGTGAGGTGGACGGGCGCATTGGCGAGCTTGCGGGCCGCCGCGAGGCCGCCGAACCCGGCTCCGATCACGACGACGTGCGGCAGGGCAGCGACGGTGCTCACCGTCGGCCCACTCTATCTGCCTGAGCCGGAAAGGAAAACGCGCCCGACCGGGGGGACAGCAAGAAAAGGGGATACCCCCTTGCCGCCGATGTGGTGGAATAGGGGTGTTTCTTCTAGGCTCGGCTCTTCGAGCTGTTCTTTAAGGAGTTGAGAAGTCCATGGCTACCTCCAATGTCCCAGCGCGCGTCCCCGAGCGTCAACCCGAACCGACCACGACCTCCCGCCAGGCCGGGTGGCGTTCGGAGAAGAAGCCGACCCGGTTCGTGATCAAGATCGCGGGTTCGATCCCGATGTAATCGAGCTCTCCTAACTTACTGATCCAAAGTAGCTTCTCAGCGGTGGATGGCGGTGTGGCTTTGACCCGCTTCCGGGTGTGGTGTACCCTTGAAGACCTCACCAGTGGAAAACCCCTCTTTGCGCAGACCGGATGAAGTCGAGTCGGTTTTCAACCGGGCTCGGGAGGTCATCCATTCCGCTCTCGTTTCCTACTACCGACTCACCGACGAAGAGGCCAGAGGTGCCGAAGAAGACCTCTTCGTCTGGTTCCAGCGACTCTCGCGTCGCGGAGGGGCCGGGCAGATGCCGGTGAAGCTGCTTCGCATCTCGCTCCTGTCGGCGGCCTGCCAGTACGGGCGGTCGTTCCAGCTCTGGAAGCTCGGCGGCGAGCAATCAACGGATAGCAATCTCAATGAAACCCTGGCCCGCGAGCCGGACGAGGTCGCGAGCGATCTCGACCGTCGATTCGAGAAGGAGCGTTCGTGACGGGCACGGTTCTGAGCTTCCCGCACCGTCCGCTGTCCTCGGAGGCCGGGTTGAAGGCGGCCGAGCGAGTCCTCGCGACGCCGTTCGACCAGCGCCTCGCGAAAGCTCGCGCTCTCCATCTCGAAGATCCCGAAACGCTGCTTGCCCTGTGCGGGATTCTTCGCGACCGCGTGACGTCGTCGCCCTCGGCGATCCGAGATGAGGCTGAGTTTCTTTATCGCTTCATCGAGAGTCCCAGGCGGGAGATCGGCCTTTTCGACGAACGTGAGTATTTTCTTGGCGAGACGGCTTTGATCGCCGGCGCGGCATGTCGATACCTGTCCGAGCGCGAGGAGTCCTGGCTCTGGTTTGAGCGCGCCGAAGCGGGATTCCGCCACACGATGAATGCCGTCGGAGAATTGTCCCGTCTTGCCTACCAGCGCCTGGCGGAGCGACTCGAGGAACGCCAGATCGACGTGGTGCTGGAGCTTCTTCCTTCCCTCATCGAAAGCTTCCAGAAAATGGGCATGCCGGAGGACGTCCTCAAGTGTCGGTTTCTCGAGGGGCTCGCGCTTTTCGAGCGCGACGACCCCGCGGGGGCGATACGAGTATTCAACGAGATCTGCCACGAAGCTGAGGCCCTTGGGAGCGACAGGCTGCTTGCCGAGGCCTACGTCAACCTGATCCATGCCCACGGAATGCTGGGCGAGGCCGGGCCGGCCATCGAGGCCTCGCGCCGCGCGATCCCACTGCTCCAGCGGCTCGACAACCGCATCTCGCTCGGGAAAGTTCACTGGGGCCTTGCAACCTTGCTCCGTGAGGAGGGGCAGTTAGCGGCGGCCATCGAGTCCTACCGCAAGGCGCAGGAAGCCTTCGAGGCGCTCGGAATGCGCGCCGACATTGCAGCGCTGAACCTCGTCGTGGCCGACCTGCTTCTCGAGCAGGGGCAGGACCGCGAAGCGCTGCGGGAGATCTCGGCGGCGCTGCCCGTCATCGCGGAGCTCAAGATGGCTCCCGAAGGCATGGCGGCGCTCTCACTCGTGCGGGAATCCGTGCGCCGCCAGGAAGTCAACCGCCAGGCTCTGCGCGAGCTCCACGGGTACTTCCAGCAGCTGCAGGCTTAGGTCGTCGTCTTAGCCTTCCCGCGAGTGCCGCATGATCGGTTTGCGGCGCGCCGTGGTCTTCTTCTTCGCGGCCTTCTTCTTCGATACCGCCTTCTTCACCGTCTTGCGCGTCTTCTTCATGACTCGATGCTAACCCCGGAGGCGATCTTCGCAATCCCCCGAAGCATCCCGGCGAAGACGATCCGGTGGGCTGGATAAAGCGCGTACCAGTAGAGCAGTCCGAACAGGCCGGAGGCGTCGAAGATGGCGGTCTGTCGGATCTCCGTGCCGCCCGCAGTCGGCGTAGTCTCGAATTGGAGCCATGCCCGGCCGGGGACCTTCATTTCCGCGCGCAGCCGCAGCAGCCGGTCGGGCTCGATGGTCTCGACGCGCCAGAAGTCGAGCGCCTCGCCCGGGTGAAGCTCATCGGCCGATCGCCGTCCGCGCCGCAGGCCGATGCCGCCCGCGAGCAGGTCGAGAAACCCGCGCAGGCGCCAGAGCGCGTTGCCGTAGTACCAGCCGGTCGCGCCGCCGATGCGCCGGATGGGCCGGAACGCGGCCGCCACCGGGAGCGGGACCGTCGTGGCCCGCGTGTCCACGAAACGCGTTCCTCGTAGTTCGCCTCCGTAGCTCTCCTTCAAGCCCCCGGAGGAGACCGCGTCCGACCAGCGCGTCTCGGCAAACTCGCGGTCCTCGTTGACGAGGGCCCGTGCGATGGCTTCGCGCGGGCCCCGGGGAGCGACCAGAAAGGCGGACAGCGCCGCCGGGTCGCGCACGAGCGTGGGATTGCGGAGGCTGTCCACGAGCTTGCGGCCGACCCGGGCGTAGAGCGGCGTGACGAGGCCGAGCCAGAGGCTCGAGAGTCGCGGCGTCAGGAGAGGCACCGGGATGAGGAGGCGCTTCAACCCCCGCTGGCGGGCGTACTCGCGCATGAGGTCGCCGTAGGTGAGGCGGTCGGGGCCGCCGATCTCGTAGGTCCGCTCCTTCCCGGGCGCAACGTCCAGAGCGCCGACGAGGTATGCGACGACGTCTTCGATGGCGATAGGCTGGGTCTCGACCGCCACCCATCGCGGACAGATCATCACGGGGAGCCGCTCGACGAGGGCCCGGATCATCTCGAAGGAGAGGCTTCCCGATCCGATGACGACGGAGGCGCGCAGCTCGACGACGGGCACGCCCGACTCTCTCAGAATATCGCCGGTCTCCTGGCGGCTCTTCAAGTGTGCGGAGAGTCCGCTCGCAGCCTCGCCGAGCCCGCCGAGATAGATCAGCCGGCGCACGCCCGCCTGGCGCGCTGCCGCGCCAAATATGCGCGCCGCCTCGCGATCGCGGGCCGCGAAATCCTCGCCGGCCCCCATCGAATGGATGAGGTAGTAGGCCGTGGCGACGCCGCCGAGGGCGCGCTCCATGGCGGCCGGATCGAGGGCGTCGCCTTCCACGATCTCGGTCGATGCGGCGACCCGGCCGTGGAGCATCTCGGGCCGCCGGACGAGGCAGCGCAGGGCAGTGCCGCGGTGCTCGAGCTCAGCCCGAAGCCGGCCGCCCACGTAGCCCGTCGCGCCAGTCAAGAGAACGCGGTTCAAGATCCCATCCTAGTCGTTGAACCCGGTGAACGCCCGGCCCTGTCCAGTTGGGGCTACGATGCGCCCCGTGCCGCGCGTGCTGCTCCTCCTGCCGACAACGAGCTACCGCACGTCCGACTTCCTGGCCGCGGCATCGAAGCTCGAGCTGGACGTGACGGTTGCCTCGGAGGAGGCGAGCACGATGGAGCGCCTCAATCCCTCGGGACTTCTCAAGCTCGATTTTGCCGATCTCGCGGCGTGCGCCGACCGGGTCGCCGTCTTCTCGTCGAAAACGCCGGTCGCTGCCGTCGTGGGTGTGGACGAGCGGACGGCGGTCGTGGCCGCCGCCGTTGCGGGTCGGCTGGGCTTGTTGCACAACTCGGTGGCCTCGGTGACCGCGGCGGGCAACAAGGCAAGGATGCGGCAGCGGCTGGCCGAGGCAGGGGTGCGGTCGCCGCGCCACCGGCTTTTTCGCAGGGACGAGGATCCACGCGTCGGGGCAGGCGGAGTGAGGTATCCGTGCGTTCTCAAGCCGACCTTCCTTTCGGCCAGCCGTGGCGTAATTCGTGCCGATGACCCATCGGAGTTCGTGGCGGCGTGGGAGCGGCTCGGCCGCATCCTGGAGGATCCGGCCGTTGCGATGCGCGCAGGCGACGCGGCCACGGAAGTCCTCGTCGAGGATTTCGTCCCCGGGGTGGAGGTTGCTCTCGAAGGCCTCCTCATGGGAGGGCAGTTGCGCGTGCTTGCGCTCTTCGACAAGCCCGACCCGCTCGACGGTCCCTTCTTCGAGGAGACGATCTACGTCACGCCTTCGCGCCTGCCTCCGCAGGTTCAGGCGAAGTGTGCCGGAGCTGCAAAGGCCGCGGCGCGGGCCCTCGGCCTGACGGAGGGCCCGATCCACGCCGAGATGCGAGTCAACCAGTCCGGGGTCTCCGTCATCGAGATCGCCGCGCGATCGATCGGAGGCCTGTGCTCCCGGACTCTGCGGTTCGGAACGGGGATGAGCCTCGAGGAGCTGATCCTGCGCCACGCTCTCGCCTTCGAGATCCCGAGCGCCGAGCGCGATGCGATGGCCGCAGGCGTGATGATGATTCCGATTCTTAAGGCGGGAGTCCTGCAGGAGGTGAGAGGCCTCGCCGAGGCGCGGGAAGTTCCGGGGATTGAGGAAGTGACGATCTCGGTGCACGAGGGTTCGCAGCTCGTGCCCCTGCCCGAAGGCGATCGCTACCTGGGCTTCATCTTCTCTCGCGCCGAGACGCCCGCGCGTGCCGAGGCCGCGTTGCGCGAGGCGCACGCACGGCTGGAATTTCGGATCTGAGGTTCAGGACCGCTTCGAGAGCCAGACCAGGCGCCACGCCCAAAGGCAGAGAGCCGCAGCCGCAATGGTGACGGTCCACCTCAGGGGCGGCGCCGAGCCTACTTGGACTGCTGGTAGTACGGATTGCGCCCCGCCGCGTGATCTGTCGTGTCGAGGATCTCGCCGACGAGGGGTACGAGGCCGCGGATCGCCTTCTCGATGCCCTGCTTGAGCGTCACGTCGGCCGCGCCGCAGCCCTGGCAGCCGCCGCCGAGGCGCAGGTAGACGTTGTTGCGTTTGACCTCGATCAGCTCGATGAATCCACCGTGCGCGGCGACGGCGGGGTTGATCTCCCGGTCGAGCAGGTCGCGGATCGCCCACTTGAGGTCGCCCTCGGAGGGCAGGTCGCGAAAGTAGTCGTCCGCGATGATCGAAACGCCGCTGCGGATGTGCTTGCGGATGATGTTGCCGATCCCGAGGGCGGGCCAGTCGACTTCGTGGCCGGCCGAGACGGTGACCGTGTTGTCGGCGATGAGCACGGATTCGATGCCGGCCAGCAGGAGCAGCTCGGCCGCGAGCGGGGATTTCCCCGCCCCGTCGGGGTCTGCGAAGTGTGCCGATTCCCCGGGAAAGAGCGGCCGGTCCACCGTGAAGGCGCAGCGGTCGCCCGCCTTGGAAGGCTCTCCGGCGATCTTGATCTCGGCGTCCATCGAAAAGCCAGTATAGCGAATATAGCGCCCGGCTCCGCGCGTTTGACGGGTCGGGCTGCCTCGGACATAATGCCCCGCTTTCGGAGAACGAGACCCATGACGCAGAAGATCAGCCGGCGGGACTTGAAGCGCAACGACCTTGCCGAAACCATGGGCAAGACGGTGGACTACGTCACCGGGCACCGGCGGGGGGTCGCCGAGGCGATTGCGATCGCGGTCGCGGTCGGAGTTCTCGTCGGGGGATTCTTCCTCTACCGTGCCTGGCTCGAGCGGTCGGCGGGCAAGTCGCTGTCGGAAGCCATCGGGGTCCTCGAGACGCCGCTGGCCTCCGACGCGTCCGCCGCGGGCGCTCCGAAAACCTTCGCGTCGGCCGCCGAGCGGCGGACCGTGGCGGAGAAGCTGCTTCAGAAGGCGGCGGCCCACGGCTCGACGCGCTCGGGCCGCGCGGCGCAGGTGATCCTCGCCGCCAACGGGACGGACAAGCCGGGACAATCGATCGAAGTCTTCGAGAAGGCCGCGCGCCTCTCGAAGTCCGAGAGCGCCGCGGCCGCCGAGATCGATGCCGCGAAGCTGCTGGCGGCGCAGGGCAGGGCGACGGAGGCGATCGATCGCCTGAAGCGCGCGATCGAGTCGGCGACCTCCGCCGCTCCCAAGGACGCGCTGCTCTTCACGCTCGCCGGGATCTACGAGCAGAGCGGCTCTCCCGCGGACGCGCGGGCGACCTATCAGCGGCTCATCACCGACTACCCGAACTCGCCGTACCGGGCGGACGCGCGGCAGAAGGTCCCGCTGTCGTAGCGTTGCTCCACGCCACACTGGCGGCCTCCGCCGCCCTCGGGGCGGTATGCCTCGTCCTCTTCGCGGTCAACGCCGGGACGATTCCACGCCTGTCGAAGACGCCGCGCTCCTCCGGGCAGGCGCTTCCGAGGGTTTCCGTCGTCATCCCCGCGCGCAACGAGGCCCGCGACATCGAGGCGGCGGTGCGGTCTCACCTTGCGCAGGACTATCCCGACCTCGAAGTCATCGTCGTCGACGACCGTTCGACCGACGCGACGCCCGAGGTGCTCGCGCGACTCGCCGCCGCGGACGCCCGCTTGCGGGTGGTCCGGGGGGTAGAGCCGCCGCCGGGTTGGATGGGAAAGCCGCACGCCCTGTTCCAGGGCGTGGCGCTTGCCGGCAGCGATCTCGTTTTGCTGGCCGACGCCGACGTCCGGTATGACCCGTCGGCCCTGCGCGAGGCAGTGGAATTCCTTGCGTCGCGGCGGCTCGACCTGATCACGTTTTTTCCGCGGGTGGAGATGAATGGGTTCTGGGAAAACGTCCTGATGCCCTATCTTGCCGCCGCCTACATGTACGGCCCGGCGTTCGTCATCAACTCGGACGTGCAGAAGCGGTTCGCGGCCGGGGGCGGCTCGGGGATGCTGGTCCGCCGCGATGCCCTCGAGGCCGCCGGTGGATACGAGGCCCTGCGCGAGTCGGTCATCGACGACATTGGCCTGGCGATCCGCGTGCGTCGCTCCGGGGGGCGCTGCCGCATGGTACTCGCGGACGATCGGGTCCGGATCCGGATGTACCGGGGCTTGCGGGAAGTCGTCGACGGCTTCACCAAGAACATCGCCTATGTCTTCGAGGGCTGGACGGGCGCGTTCCTCGCACTGTCGACGGTCTTCTCGTGGGTCGCCTGGACGCTCCCGCTGGTGGTGCTCGTCGCGGCGCTGGCCGGGGCGCCCGTGCCCGCGGTGGACACCGCGCTGGCGGCGATCGCCCTCGCCCTCGCCGTGGTCGCGCGCATCGGCCTGGCGCTCTTGCTCGGTTACCGCCTGTGGCCTGCCGTGACCCATCCGCTGCTCGCGACGGTGTGGATGGGGATTGCGGCTCGATCCTTCGCCTGGCGGTTTCTCCGCCGCAAGGTGATCTGGCGGGGGAGAAACTACGACGCCGCCCGGGCACGCTTCTGACCGTCCAGTTTAGAATCGCGCCGTGCTGTACCGATTCGACCGCGTCAACAAGAGCTACGGTTCCAAGGTGGTGCTGCGGGAGGCGACCTGGCAGCACAACCCCGGGGAGAAGGTCGGCCTCATCGGAAGAAACGGGGCCGGCAAGACCACCCTCCTGCGCATCGCCCTCGGGCGCGAGGAGGCGGACTCGGGGCAGTTCATCAAGGCCAACGCGGTGCGCATCTCCACGGTCGACCAAGCGCTGCCGAGCGATCTCTCGGAGAAGCTGCATGACTTCGTGGCCGGGGCGTTCGCCCATCTCCACGCGATCGAATCCGAGATGCGCCGGCTCGAGCATGCGATGGCCGAGGGCGACGACTCGCCCACAGGACACGACAGGTACGACGCCCTGACGCACCGGTTCGAGAACGAGGGCGGCTACGACATGGTCGCGGAGGTCGAGAAGGCGCTCTCGGGCCTCGGCTTCGAAAAGGCGGACTTCCAGCGCAGCCTGGCCGAGCTCTCCGGCGGTCAGAAGAATCGCGCGATGCTCGCCCGGGCCATCCTCTCCTCTCCCGACGTCCTCCTTCTCGATGAGCCGACGAACCATCTCGATTTCCAGGCGGTCGAGTTTCTCGAGGAGTACCTCGCGAAGTCGCGCCGGGCGTATCTCGTCGTGACGCACGACCGCCGCTTCCTCGACCGGGTCGCCGAGGAGATCGTGGACCTCGAGAGCGGCAGGCTCACCGCGTATTCCGGCGGATACACCTCTTACAAGACCCAGAAGGCCGAGCGGATCCTCTCGGCCACGCGCGCTTTCGAGAAGCAGCAGGACTTCATCGACAAGGAGCAGGAATACATCCGGCGCAATATCGCGGGGGTGAACTCGCGCCAGGCCAAGGGCCGCCGGACCAAGCTCGCGCGCGTCGACCGGCTCGAGAGGCCGACGGGCGACACGACGAGCGTGGATTTCCAATTCGACGCCGCCAAGATCGGCGGTCGGATCTTTCTGCGGGCGAAGGACCTCGAAGCCGGGTATGCGGCGGGCGTCCCGATCGTCCTGGGCGTGTCTTTCGAGCTGCTGCGTGGAGAGCGCCTGGCGATCCTGGGCGAGAACGGCACGGGAAAGACCACACTGCTGAAGACTCTGGCCGCGCGGCTGCCGGCGCTCGCGGGCACCGTCACGCCGGGCCATGACGTCTCGATCGGTTACTACGACCAGGAGCTGCGCGACCTCGACCCTCAGCGCCGGGCGATCGACGCGGTCTGGGACCAGCACCCGGCCGAGACCGAAGAGTCGGTGCGCTCGTACCTCGCCCGGTTCGCGTTCCGGGGAGACGACGTGTTCTCGGACATCTCGGGCCTGTCCGGGGGAGAGAAGGGCAGGCTCACGCTCGCCGTAGTGATGAAGCAGCGGCACAACCTGCTGCTGCTCGACGAGCCGACCAACCACCTGGACCTCGACTCGCGGGAGGCGCTCGAGGAGTCGCTCGACGACTTTCCCGGCTCGATCGTGTTCGTGTCGCACGATCGAGCCTTCATCGACCGGCTCGCG
>JANMPW010000439.1:0-6179 GCA_031370065.1 Acidobacteriota bacterium | reverse complement strand
GGGGGAGAGGGAAATGCCTGGAGCTCCTCTCCCGGCGGGAGAGGGCTGGGGTGAGGGGCGCTGCGGTCAGTCGAGCACGACCAGCTCATCCCCCACCGTCACCGTGCCTTCCCGCGCCGCCGTCACGTAGAACCCGCGCGTTCCCTCGTCGAGAAACTGCAGCACGGGCTTCAACTGCGCCGGCGTCGCGTCCTGATTTCGGATGGCGAACTTCGAGAACTCGACGCAGGGCAAGGCGACGCAGGCGTTTGCCAGTTCGAGGATCTCTCCGTTTGCCCCGCGCAGCCCGAGGTGCTTGCCGACATCGGACAGGCGCAAGGGCGCGGCGGTCTCGACGAGGACGTTCTCGCCGGCGCAGCCGTCCACCATGTGCGGCCCGAAGCGCTCGCGCATCCGGGCATAGTGGCTCGTCAACGCGAACGACACGGTGTTGCCGTCCGAGTAGCGCGTCGAGGGGTGCGCTGTATTGTGGACGTCGAGAACCCGCCCACCCTCGGCGTCGAAGCCGATGGCCCCGGTCGGCGAGAGCAGGAGCCGCTCGACTTCCACGATCGCCGCAGTGCCGTAGACGCGGTGCGGCTTCTCGCCGCGCTTGAGCGGCTCGGTCTGCACCTGCAGCCGGACGACGCGCCCGAGCGGGGTCACACCCGGGTGATCTTCTTCAGGATGTCGCCGTCCCAGGCGTACTTCAGGCGCTTGCGTCCCCGCGCGGCGTTCTTCTGCAGCGCGTTGCCGTAGATGAGCGGGAGCGCCACGGACGTCTCGACGAAGGCCATCTCGTGCGTCGCCTTCTTCGAGACCTTGCCCCACGAGGTGGCTTCCGAGAGCGTCGAGCCGCCGAGGCCGCCCCAGTGCGGTGCGTCCGTCGTGATCTGCAGCGCGTACTTGTGCCCGCCGGTGTCGACGCCGAAGATGTAGGACATCACGATCGAGTCGTTGATGAAGTTTTTCGGCACGCCGCCCGAGACGTAGACCGCCGCGGTCGCCGGGCTGTGGACGACGATCTGTGTGAGCTCGTAGTTGTCGCGGATCGAGCTGATCTCGAACGGCTTCTTCCCGGCCTTGCGGAAGCGGTGGTAGTGCTCGGTCAGGCCGATGCCGATCGAAGAGTCGTTCAGGGCCGGGACGAAGAGCGGCACGCCGTGGCGCGCGCACGCGCCGAGGATCGAGCCCTTGTCGTGGCGCGCCTCTTCGGCCAGCAGCGCAAGGAAGGCCCGCGAGGAAAGGCTCGTGCCACCGAGCGCGTCGGCGAACCGCGAGACCGCGAGGTCCGTCTCCCAGTACTTCTCCTCGTCGATGAAAGTGTCGTAGAGGCGGTCGATGTAGAGGTCGCGCAGCTCCTTGTCGTCCGCGTCGGGGTGCCCGTGGTAGTGCCGGCCGCCGCGCACCTGGTAGTAGTCCTGCGAAATGATCGCGCCCGTCGAGACGACAACGTCGACCATCTTCTGCTCGATGAGGTCGACGATGACTTGCCGCATGCCGGCCGCGATGAGCGAGCCCGCAAGGCCGAGGAAGATCGTCGGCCGCTTCTTGTCGCGCAGCATCGCCTCGAACACGCCCGCGGCCTTGCCGAGAGCGCGCGCCTGGAAGGACGCGTCCCGGTAGGCGTCGATGAGCTGCGAGACGGTGGTGGACTTGCCGATCTTTACCGGCGTCGTCGGGCGGCTGAGGAGCGCCCTCTTCCTCTTGCGGTCGACGCCGACCGCCGCGGCGTGGACGTACTCGTCGGCGGTGTGAGGGGTGCCTTTTCCTTTCGATCCCATCGGCGAGGTCCTCCAGAAAGAATGCGGTACGCCGCCATTGCGGCGGCGTAGCCGGAGTCGATGTTGACCGCCGAAACGCCGTTGGCGCAGGAGTTGACGGCGGAGAGCAGCGAGGCGAGCCCCTGGAACGCGGCGCCGTAGCCCCGCGAGGTCGGAACGGCGATGATCGGGCGGCCGACGAGACCGCCGAGCACGGAGAAGAGCGACCCCTCCATGCCGGCGACGGCGATGACGACATCGGCGCGCTCGATCTCTTCGAGGCGCGAAAGCAGGCGCAAGAGGCCCGCGACGCCCACGTCCGGAACGAGGACGGAAGCGATGCCGAGGTACTCGAGCGAGCGCCGAGCCTCCTCGGCCACCTCCGTGTCGGCTGTCCCGGCGGTGACGACGGCAACCGTCGCATCGATCCGCGGCATCGGCTTGCCGACCGACAGGTGCAGCGTCCCGGAGCGGGGGTCGTAGTCCGCACGGCCGGGCAGCGGGGCGAGCGCGATCTCGTCCCACATTTCGGGGGCGAGGCGCGTGACGAGCACGTCGTGGGCGCGCGAGAGCTGCCGGCAGATCTCGGTGATTTGGGCGGCGCTCTTGCCCTGTCCGAGGACGACCTCGGGGAATCCCACGCGCCGCTTGCGGTCGAGGTCGAGCGTGTAGTCGGGCCCGCGCATGCGCCGCATTCTATGCGCTGGTTGCAAGTCCCGCGGGAACGCGTTATCGTCTCGCCCCTTCGACGCTCTTTGCATCGTCTGGCCAAGGGAAGCGGGTGAAAATCCCGCGCGGCCCCCGCCACTGTCACCGGGGACGCCTCGGGCAGCATCCACTGGACGCGAGAGATCGGGAAACCGGTTGCGCGTCTGGGAAGGAGCCCGAAGGCGGAAGATCCGGAAGCCAGGAGACCTGCCGGACGACACGCTTCTCGGACGGGGACAAACGAGAGAGGACGCGTCTTCCGATTTTCGGAGCGTGGGACACCTCTCGGACCGCCCGAGATCCGTCGGATCGAACGGGAGGTTCGAATGACGACCGCGGTCCTGCTCGTGCTCCTCGGCTCTTTTTCCCGGCTTCTTCCCCATCCCCCCAACTTCGTCGCCATGGGAGCGCTCGCGCTCTACGCGGGTGCGCGCCTGCCGCGGCGGTGGGCGATCGCCGTCTCACTGGCGACGATGGCGCTCTCGGATTTTGCCCTGGACTCCGGCACGGGCCGTGCCGCGCTCTCCGGCGTGCGGTTGACGATCTACGCGACCTTCGCGGTCATCGTCCTCGCCGGACGGCTCGCGCGCCGACAGTCCGGCCCGACTCGGCTCGTCGGGCTCTCGGTCGGTGCCTCGCTCCTTTTCTTTCTCACCTCGAACTTCGCGGTATGGCTCGGCGACGCGATCTACCCGAAGACGCTCGCGGTGCTCGCGCTCTGCTACGCCGCAGCCATCCCGTTCATCTGGAACACGCTCTTCGCGGACCTTCTTGGCACGGCGGTTCTCTTCGGGCTGGACGCCCTCTCGCGCCGCCAGCGCGCGCTCTCGGCCGTTGCCGCAGCACTCGTCGCGGCGGTCGCGGTACCGGCGGCCCTTTCCGCGCAATCCCTGCCGCCCACCTCCGAAAACGTGATCGTCACCGCCACGGCGACGCCCGAGGAAGAGAAGGCCCTCGGCGTGGCGACGACCGTCATCACCCGCGAGGACATCGACAAGAGCGGGCGCATCACGGTGCTCGAGCTGCTGCGTTCGGTCCCCGCGCTCGATGTCGTGCAGTCGGGCAGCGAGGGCGCCGTGACGTCCCTCTTCCTGCGAGGCACCAACTCGACGCAGACGCTCATCCTCGTGGATGGCGCCAGGGTCAACTCGGCGTTCTTTCCCGGGTACGACTTTTCAGGCCTGACGACCGAGAACGTCGAGCGCATCGAGATTGCGCGCGGTCCCTTTTCCGCGCTGTACGGCTCGGACGCAATCGGCGGCGTCATTCAGATCTTCACGCGGCCGCCACAGGAAGGATTCTCGGGCGGCGCTACGGCCGAGGGCGGCAACGCGGATACGGCGAGCGCTTCCGCGTTCGTGACGGCAGGCGCAGGACCCTTCACCGTCGCGGCGAGCTACCGGTACGCCAACACGAACGGCGACGTCCCGAACTCGAACTGGCGCGAGAACAACGGCTCGGCGCGCGTGGACTGGCAGCCGAACGAGGACGCGCGCGTCGGGATCGAGGGCTCGATCCTTTCCGGCAAGGTCGGCAATCCCGGCCCGGTCGGCAACGAGAACCTGGAGGCCAACGGCATCTTCAAGGAGGAGCGCGTCGCCCTTCCGGTCAGCTTCACGCTCTCGCCGACGAACCATCTCAACGGGTTTCTCGCCTCGGTCTGGTCGAAGCCCGAGTACAACGACCCGCTGGGCGGCTACTCCTCGCAGACCAACGCCCGGACGCTCCAGGCGCAGATATCCGACGCGGCCACGCTGGGGGCACACACGGTGACGGCCATCGCCATGTGGAACCGCTCGAACGTCACCAACACGGACACGTTCGGCACTGCGCTCGAAGGGCAGTCGACGACCATCTGGGGCATCGGAGTGCAGGACTCCGTGACGCTCGGGCAGTTCTATGTCAGCGGAGGGATCCGCTACGACGGCAACTCCCAGTTCGGCGACGCCGTCAGTCCGCGGGGCTCGATCGCGTGGCTCTCGAAGAACCAGCGCTGGAAGGTGCGCGCGGCGGGGGGAAGCGGCTTTCGCGCACCCACGGTCGGCGAGCTCTACTACCCGTTTTACGGGAATCCGAACTTGAAGCCCGAGCGCTCGGTCTCCTGGGAAGTCGGCGCCGAGGCCTATGTCGCCCGGGGCGGCCGGGTCGAGGTAACCTACTTCTGGAACGATCTGAAGGACCTGATCGTCTACGACTTTGCGTCGTTTCAGACCGAGAACATCGGAAGCGCGCGCACGCAGGGCGTCGAGATCGGGTACCGGCAGCAGATTCTCGAGCAGTTCGCGATCCAAGCGACGTACACGTATCTCGACGCCGTGGATCGAACGGACGACCGGCCGCTCTTGCGGCGCCCGCGCAACCGCGCTGCCCTGACGGTCCTGTGGCAGCCGCTGCCGCCGCTCTCGATCGAGGCGCGCGGGCTCTACGTCGGCAGCCGGCCCGATTCGGATCCGGTCGCCTTCGTCGACGTGACGGACCCGTCCTACTTCCGGGTGGACCTCTTCGCGAGCTGGAACCTCGGCAGGGTCGCCCCCTACCTGCGCATCAACAACGTGACCAACACGAGCTACGATGAGGCGGCGGGGTACCCCGCCGCGGGAATCCGCGCAGCCGGAGGCGTGGGAGTGAAGTTCTAGTGCCGCGCATCACGAAGGTCTACACGCGCACGGGCGACGACGGGACGACGGGTCTCGGCGGCGGGCAGCGCGTCGGCAAGGACACGCTGCGCATCGAGGCCTACGGGACGGTGGACGAGTTGAACAGCGTTCTCGGTGTTGTTCTCACCGCGGGAGTGAACGAGACGCTCGTTGGAGCGCTCGGCACGATCCAGAACGAGCTTTTCCACCTGGGCTCCGACCTCTGCATCCTCGAGGAGGACAAGGCAAAGATGCCGGTGCCGCGGATCGAGGAGCGGCACGTCGTCGCGCTGGAAAAACTGATGGACCGGCTCTCCGAGGAGCTTTCGCCGCTCGAGAACTTCATCCTGCCAGGCGGCACGGCCGGCGCCGCGCACCTTCACGTCGCGCGCACGGTCTGCCGGCGCGCCGAGCGACTCGTCGTGGCGCTCTCGCGACAGGAGCCCGTCGGCACCTGGACCGTGCGGTACTTGAACCGCCTCTCCGACGCCCTCTTCGTCATGGCCCGCCACGAGAACAAACGCCGCGGCGTTCCCGACGTCCTCTGGGACAGCCGCGCTTAAACGGCGCTTAAACGGGGTCAGGTCTGAAATCTTCGGAGTTTTGGGTGAGGTCTCCACGTTTTCCGAACAGGCGCACACGCGAGTCGATCTGCGCCCCTCCCGAGAACGCGGACCTGACCCCACCTAGAATCGGGCAGATGCAGCGCCCGATAGCCGCCCTCGTTCTCGCCGCACTCTCTCTGTTGGCAGGCCTGCGGATTGCCGCGGCGGCCCAGGACACCGAGGCAATGCGCTGCGCGATCGCGTGCGGGCATGCGGCCGCCGCGACGAAAGGCGCTTCCTGCTGCCCGATGGCGGATGCCCCGGGTGCCGGTCCGTCGTTCAAGACGTGCGCGAGGGGTGACGGCCTCGCCCTGATTCCTCTCGCACCGGGGCAGCCGGCGCTGCTGACTGCAGCAGCACCTCTGACCGCGCCGCAAGTGCATCGGCTCCTCGACCCGGCATCGGACGTCGGGCCCATCTGGTCGGCCCCTCGCCCGCTCGATCACGTTCCTCTTCCTCTTTTCGGCTGACCGGTTCGCGGCGCCGGC
>JANMPW010000403.1:0-12491 GCA_031370065.1 Acidobacteriota bacterium | reverse complement strand
CGTCGAGCCTCGCGCCGCTCGGAGCGGTCAAGCAGATCAAGCAGACGCGCAGCAACGACCGCGGCGGCATGACCTTCCGGCTGTTCGAAGTGAAGTACCCGGACAAGTCGCTCTCGATCTGGGAGCGCGACATGCCCGACGGCAGAATCGAGCAGTTCCAGGTGATGCCGGGGGAGTAGGCGGGCGTTCTTCACGGCGCTGCGTCAACTGGGCGCGGAACCTTTTCCGGCCCCAACCGTCATCAGGAGTACCCGGACTCCGCGGGAGAAGCATGCCCGGGGGAGGAGGGGACGTGGAGATCCTCATTCAGGACGTTCGCTACGCCCTGCGCGGGATGCGGCGGGCGCCCGGATTCACGGCTGCCGCGATCCTGACACTGGCCCTCGGGATGGGCGCGACGACCGCGATCTTTTCGGTCATCCGGGCCGTCCTGCTGTCACCCCTCCCATACGCCGAGCCCGAGCGGCGGGTCATGGTCTGGAGCCGGTGGGTCGGCTTCGACAAGACCTGGGTCGCCGACGGAGAGCTCATGGACTACCGGCGGCTCGTCCCGAGCCTGGAGAGCGTCGCGGGATGGGATTCCGGCGAGGCAAACCTCACCGGGGCAGAGGGCGAGGCGGCGCGGCTCGGAATGGCCGCGGTCACGGCGAACACGTTCTCGACGCTCGGCGCGCGGCCCCAGGTCGGGCGCGGATTCACCGACGACGAGGACCGGCCGGGCGGCGCGCCGGTCGCGGTCTTGAGCTTTGGGCTCTGGCAGAACCGGTATGGAGGAGATCCCGACGTCCTCGGCCGGGTCATCGAGCTCGACGGCGTGGCGCGGCGCGTGGTGGGCGTGATGCCGCGCGGCTTCGCTCTGCCGACCGACTACACGCTGAGCGCGGCCGAGCCATCGCAAGTCTGGATTCCGCTCCAGATCGACCCCGCGGAAATTTCCCACGGCAGCCACGGTCTCTATGCGGCGGCCGCGCTCGTGCGCGGCGCGACGGCGGAGCGGGCCACGGCAGAGCTCAAGACGCTCGCGGCAAACCTGACGCGCCAGGGTCTCTATCCGCCGCAGATGCGCTTCGAAGCCTTTGCGGTGCCGGTGGATAAGGAGATCCGCGGGGGAGCGCGGCGCGCGCTCGTGCTCGTGTTCGGCGCGGTCCTTTTTCTGCTACTGATGGCCTGCGCCAACGTCGCCAACCTCCTTCTCGCGAGGGCCGAAGGTCGCCAGCGCGAGATCTCCGTGCGCGCAGCGATCGGCGCGGGCAAGGCGCGGCTCACGCGGCAACTCCTGACCGAGAGCTTCGTCCTCGCGATCGCCGGCGGACTGCTGGGGCTCGTGTTCGCGTGGGCCGGCGTGCGGATCATCGCGGTGCATGGGGCGGCGGGGCTTCCTGCGCTCGCGCCTCTCGGGATCGATCCGCGCATGATGCTCTTCGCGGCCGCACTCTCGATCCTGACCACGTTCCTCTTCGGCTTTGCTCCGGCGCTCCAGACGCTGCGGCTCAATCTTTCCGAGTCGCTGAGGGACAGCGCCGCGAACACGTCCGCGGGGCTGCGGCGGCAGGGTCTGCGCGGAGTACTCGCCGCGGCGCAGATGGCGCTTGCCGTGCTCCTGCTGCTCGGGGCGGGACTGATGCTGCGCAGCCTCGACGCCCTCATGCACATCGATCTCGGCTTCGAGCCCGAGCACGTGCTCACGCTCCAGCTCCGGCCGCCCGAGGCGAGCTACAAGACGCCGGAGTCGGTCGTCGCGTTCTACCGGCAGCTGCTCGGGAGCGTGCGGGCGCTGCCCGGAGTGCAGGCGGCGGGGATCGTGCGGGCGCTCCCGCTCGCGAGCGAGATCGGGGACTGGGGCCTGCAGATCGAAGGCTTCGTGCCGCCGGCCGGCACGCATCCGAAGGGGGACTGGCAGGTCGTCTCCGACGGCGCCTTCGAGGCCCTGGGCGAGCGCCTCGTGGAGGGTCGCGCCCTGACGCCCGCGGACTCGGGCGAAGCGGTCGGAGTGGCGCTCGTCAACGAGATCCTCGCGCAGACCTACTGGCCGGGCCAGGACCCTGTCGGCAAGCGCATGCGGATGGGCGGCCCGAACTCGGAGCGGCCGTGGATGACGGTCGTGGGAATCGTGAGGAACGAACGGCACAACGGAGTCACCGGGATCGTGAAGGAGAAATTCTACGTCCCGTACGCCCAATTTCCGGCGGCGCGTGGCGGGGACGCCGCCCGGAGCATGACGCTCGTCGTCCGCACCGGAGCGGATCCGATGTTCCTCGTCGGGCCCATCCGCGCCGAGGTGCGGCGGCTCGATCCGAATCTTCCCATCGCGAACGTGCGGCCGATGACCGACGTCGTGGACACGTCGCTCGCGACGCCGCGGCTGACGGGGTCGCTGCTCTCGATCTTCGCGGGCCTTGCGCTGCTGCTCGCGGGCGTCGGTGTAGCGGGAGTTCTCTCCTATCTCGTGAGCCGCCGGCGGCGCGAGATCGGCATCCGCTTGGCCCTCGGGGCCTCGCGCGCGAACGTGCTCGCTCTCGTGATTCGCCGGGGAGTGGCGTATGCGGGCGCCGGCATCGTTGTCGGCGCCGTGGCGGCGCTCTTTCTCACGCGGCTCATGGAAGGGCTGCTCTATGGAGTGGCGCCGAGGGACCCCATGACGTTCGCGGCCGTCACGCTGCTGCTGCTCGGGATCGCCGTCGCAGCAAGCGCCGTTCCCGCCATCCGCGCCTCGCGCGTCGATCCTCTGGAGGCCCTCCGCGGGGATTGACACCCGCGCGCAACCCGGGCCCCGGAAAAATGACCGCGCGGCGTCGCAGCGCGCCGGTCTGCCGGACTCTCGGACGCGATGACACAGGCCCGTATAATCCCCGCCTCCGAAGGAGGTACAGCGTGATGCTCTTGCGGCGGCTCCTTCTCCTCGTAAGCCTTGCGATGACAGCGGCGCTGCCGATCGCGGCGCAGCCGTTCGATCCGAGCCTTTTTTCCGAAATGCGCTGGCGGCTCGCGGGCCCGTTTCGTGGCGGGCGCGTGCTCGCGGTGACCGGAGTGCCGGGGCAGCCCAACCGTTTCTACTTCGGCGCGGTCGGTGGCGGTGTGTGGAAGAGCGAGAACGCCGGGCGCACGTGGGAACCGATCTTCGACGGACAGCCGGTCGCGTCGACCGGCGCGATCGCCGTGGCGCCCTCCGACCCGCGCGTCCTGTACGTCGGCTCGGGCGAGGCCGACATGCGCTCGGACATTTCGTACGGCAACGGCATGTACCGGTCTTCCGATGGCGGCAAGACCTGGGCTCGCATCGGGCTCGAGGGCACGCGGCAGATCGGGCGGGTCGTCGTGGACCCGCGCGACGCGAACCTCGTCTACGTCGCCGCCCTCGGCCATGCCTACGGCCCGAATCCCGAGCGCGGAGTCTTTCGTTCGAAGGACGGCGGCCGGAGCTGGTCGCACGTTCTCTTCCAGGACGAGAACACCGGGGCGATCGACCTCGCCCTGGACCCGTCGAACCCGAGGACCATCCTCGCCGCGCTCTGGCAGACGCGCCGGCCGCCCTGGAACACGTACCCGCCCTCGAACGGGCCCGGCAGCGGCCTTTACCGCTCTGACGACGGCGGTGACACCTGGAAGCCGGTCTCGGGGGGCTTCCCCTCCGAAAAGCTCGGGCGCATCGGCGTTGCGTTCGCCCCGAGCGATCCGCGCCGCGTGTACGCGCTCGTCGACGCGAAGGAGGGCGGTCTCTACGCTTCCGGGGACGGCGGCGCGACCTGGGCGCGCGCGAGCGCCGACGGTCGGATCTGGGAGCGGGGCTGGTACTTCGGCGGCGTGACCGTGGACCCGAAGGACCCGAACACGGTCTACGCCTGTGACGTCACACTGTACCGCTCGACCGACGGGGGAAAGACCTTCCTGCCGCTGAAGGGCGCGCCCGGCGGCGACGACTACCACCAGCTCTGGATCGATCCCACCGACTCGCGACGCATGGTGCTCGGCACCGACCAGGGCGCCGTCGTGAGCGTGGACGGCGCGAAGACGTGGAGCTCCTGGTACAACCAGCCGACCGCTCAGTTCTACCACGTCGCCACCGACGACCGGTTTCCGTACTGGATCTACGGCGCGCAGCAGGACAGCGGCGCCGCCGCGACGCCGTCGCGCACCGACTATTCCTCCATCACGCTGCGCGACTGGCGGCCGATCGCCGTGGGCGGAGAGAACGGCTACATCGCGCCCGACCCCGCGAATGCCGAGGTCGTCTTCGGCGGCGTCGTCGGGCGCTTCGACTGGAACACGCTACAGGAACATGACGTGGATCCGACGCTCGCGTACCCGGGCGATTACCGCGGAGAGTCGACGCTGCCACTCGCTCTTTCGCCGCGCGAGCCCGGCGCGCTGTATTACGCGAACCAGTTCCTGTTCAAGTCGAAGGACGGCGGACGGCACTGGGAGAAGATCAGCGGAGACCTCACCCGCGAGGCCCCGGGCGTGCCCGCGACCCTCGATCCCGCGACGGCCGAGGACAGTGCCGTTCCCGGCCCCCGGCGCGGCGTGATCTACGCGATCGCCTCGTCGCCGCTCGCCGTCGGGCTCGTCTGGTGCGGCACGGACGACGGGCTCGTCTGGCTGACCCGCGACGACGGGCGCCGATGGGAGAACGTCACGCCGCCGGAGCTGACGGCCTGGTCGAAGGTCGGGATCCTCGAGGCGTCGCACTTCGACGCCGGCGCCGCGTATGCCGCGATTGACCGGCACCGGCTCGACGACCTCGCTCCGCACATCCTCCGGACCCGCGACGCCGGCAAGAGCTGGGCCTCGATCACACGGGGAATCCCCGCGGGCAGCTTCGTCAACGTCGTGCGCGAAGACCCCGAGCGCCGCGGCCTGCTGTAAGCCGGCACGGAAACCGGGCTCTTCGTCTCGTTCGACGACGGCGATCACTGGCAGCCGCTCCAGATGAACCTGCCGAATTGCTCCGTGCGCGACATCTCGGTCCGCCGCGGCGACCTCGTCCTCGGGACGCACGGCCGGTCGTTCTGGGTGCTCGACGACCTCTCGCCCCTGCGGCAGCTCGACGCGAAGACCGCGGCCGCGAAGGTTTGGCTCTTCGCGCCGCGGGAATCCGTGCGCCTGAACCCGGCGGGCTTCCAGGGAACGCCCGAACCGAAGGACGAGCCTTCGGCCGAGAACCCGCCGAGGGGGGCGGTCCTCGACTACTTCCTGAGGGCGTCCTCCGGTTCGCCGATCGCGATCGAGATCCTCGATGCGAGCGGCAGGGTCGTGCGCCGCTACGCGAGCGACGACAAGAACGAGCCGCCGGATCTGCAGCGGATTCGGGTCACCGAGGACTGGGTCCCGGCGCCCGAGCCCCCTTCCGCCTCGGCGGGCATGCACCGCTTCGTGTGGGACCTGCACTACGCGGCTCCCGAAGTTCTGTCCCCATCGCGGCGTTCCGAAGCCGGCGTCTGGGCGCCGCCGGGCCGATACTCCGTGCGGCTGACGGCAGGCGGGCAAACGCTCACGCAGGCGCTGGTCGTCAAGAAGGACCCGAGGATCCCGGTGTCGGACGAAGACTTCGTCCGTCAGTTCGAGCTCGCCCGCCGGGTCGAGGCCGAGCGCGTGCGCATCGCCGTCGCGCTGGGATCTGCCGGGGCCCTGCGCAAGCAGACGTCGGCGCTCGAGGCAAAGGCCGTGGGCGAAGCCGCGGTCGCCCTGGCCGATTTCGGCAAGAAGCTCGACGAGGCCGCGGGCCCGGCGATCAGCCCCGAGGAGTTCTACGACGTGAGCCAGGCGCCGCCGACGAGCCTGTTGCGCCTCGCGGTTTCACTCGCGCGGCTCCAGGGCGCGGTCGAAAGCGCCGACGGAACCCCGACGGCAGACGCGATCGCGGGTTTTGGGCAGCGCCAGGAGGCCGTCGAGCAGGCGCTCGCGAGCTGGAAGGACTTTCTGCGGATTGGGCTTCCGGCCGCCAATCGCGCCCTCGTGGCCGCGGGGCTTGCGCCGATCCGGCTCGGGTGAGGGGCGACAGGGCGACTGCGGCGACGATGGACATCGGACAGAGCGGCGTTCCGGAGACCGTTTCGATTCCCGCGGCGCGTACGGGGGTCGGCCCGTTTTTGTTCGCGCGGACGCCCGTGACGAACCGCGAGTACGCCGCGTGGCTCACCTCGGGCCGCCGTGTGGCGCCGCCGTGGTGGACGGATGCCGACTTCTGCGCGCCTGGGCAGCCCGTCGTCGGAGTGAGCTGGGACGACGCGATGGCGTTCTGCGCATGGCTTTCGGAGGCGGCCGGCGGGCGCTGGCGGCTGCCGACGCGGGCAGAGTGGGAGCACGCCGCATGCGGAGGGCTGATTGCGCCGGCGACGTCCTGGGGCGACGCGATTCCCGACGGCGAGATTCCCGCCGGACCCCTGCGCGGTCCCTGGGAGGTCGGCTGCGGGACGCCGAACGGCTACGGGCTCTGCGACATGGGAACGATCGTCCACGAGTGGTGCCTCGACTGGGATCGTCCGGGGCGGCGCGCGAGCCGCGGCGGCTCGTGGCGCCACGCGGTGCGCTGGTCGGCGCCGGACGCGCGCAGCAGCCTCGCGCCGGACGCGCGCTACTCCGACTACGGATTTCGCGTCGTGATGGAAATAAAGCCGGCGCGGGAAGTTCTGTGAACTTCGGAGTGCCGAGCGTGTTATAAATATATCAAACTGCGATGAACCCGGAATCATCAAAAAGGTGAAGGGAGCGCAGACGAGCTTGGAAGCAAGAAGTCGATTTGTGAATGTGGGGCGGGCGCCAGACGGTGCCCGCTTCTTTTTTTGCGCCTCGGTGGCGCGGCAGGCATAGGGAGGCAGCGATATGACTTTGAAACCGGCAGGCCGCCCCTCGAACCATCGCAAGGCCCGGCGCCTGGTCCAGATCGCCGGCTTCATCTTCTACCTGCTCTCGGTCCAGGCCCTGGTGACTGCCGGCGTCGGCGTACACGTCTTCTTATCGGGGGGGAGCGCCCAGGACCTGCTGCTCCCGTCCATGTCGGGGATCCTGGCGTGCTGCTACGCGCTCGTCGGGTTCCACCTGCGCCGTTACCGGCTCTGGGCGCGGAATTTCGCCTTCGCTTTTGCCGGGATCAGCCTCTTCGCCTTCCCCATCGGGACAGGCCTCGGCCTCGTGATCGTGGGCTGCGTCTCCGGCGCCAACCGCGCCCGGGTCTTCCCGCAACTGCGCCGGCGTCCGGCCGCCCCCGAGGAGGAGTGGCCGCTGCTGCGCTTCGAGCCGGAGCTCGTCCCCGAGCAGGCCGGCTAAGCTGCCAGGCGGACGCGCCGGAGTGGCGCGAGGGGAGAGCGAATGCTGAACAAGGCCTTCATCACGTCTGCGCTGGATCTGTCGGGCTATCGGATCTCCAAGAACCTCGGCATCGTGCGGGGGATCGTCGTCCGATCGAGGAGCATCGTCGGCACCATCGGCGCCGGGATCCAGAGCCTCTTCGGCGGCAACATCACGCTCTGGACCGAGATGTGCGAGCACGCGCGGCAGGAAGCCTTCGATCTCATGGCGCGGCACGCGGAGCAGATGGGGGCCAACGCCGTGATCGCATTCCGCTACGACGCCACCGAGGTTTCGGCGGGCGTCACCGAGGTGCTCGCCTACGGAACGGCGGTCCTCGTCGAGCCGGAGCGGTAGAGCAGGGGATGGCGCGGGGGCGAACAACCGGCGGCCGACTTCCGCGACCCGGACTGCCACGTCCTTTCGGTTTTCGGCGTCCGTCGCGATGGGAGGGAGTTCGATGAAGGGCATCCTGATCTGGATCCTGCTCGGCGCGCTGCTCGGGATCGTGGCGGCGTCCTTCATCGTCCCGCCGATGCTGTCCTGGTACAACGAGGCCGGCTACCTCGCCAAGGGAGGCCAGCCGGCCGCGATGGTCAACCTGCCGGAGGTGGTGCGCTACGCGACGGCACGCCTAATGCGGGGGCAGGCGATCGGCGGCCTGATCGGCGCCGCGGTCTTCTTCGTGCTGGGGCTTTCCTTCGGCGGCCGGCGCAAGCGCCGCGCGGGCGATCCCGCTGCGGCCGCTCCGGTCCAGCGCATCCAGTAATCGTAAGTGGCGCGGGTGATCGCGGCGCCGGAGCAATGACGATCATCTGATCGAGCCAATCGGCGCCCAGGTCGGCCGGTGGCGCCGAGCTCGACGGCGACGGTGCACGGAGCAGAAAAAGGCCGGCGACGCGGATGGCCGCCGGCCTGTAGGAAGGAAACCGGTTAAGAGTCGGATCAGTCGTTGCCGCTGCTGTCGTTGCCGTCGTCGGCGTTGCCGTCCTGGTGACTGCTCGAGGAGCCGCTATCGCCGCCGTTGTTGCTCCCGCCGCTTCCGCTGCCGCCGTGATCTCCGTTGCCGTCTTCGCCGCTACCGACCGAGTCTTCCTTCTTGATGCGCTCGGCGGTCAGGGTTCCGTCGGCTGCCTGCATCGCCTTGACTTCGACGGTGTCGCCGACGGCCGGGTTTCCTTCGATCCGGCTCGACGAATTGACGAGGACTGTCTGGCCGGCAATCTGCCAGGACGAATCCCCGATCGACTCCACGTTCCCGGTGAACTCAACTTCCTGTTCTACCGCGTCCTCTTTCTTTATTTTTGTGGCTGTGAGCGATCCGTCGGCCGCCTTGCGGGCCTCGACCTCGACGTTGTCGCCCACCTGCGGGCTCCCGATGATCTGCGTGGAGGCATCGACTGCCACGACCTGGCCCGAGATCGTCCAGGAAGAGTCGCCGATCGCTTCGACGATCCCCATGAAGTCCACTTCGCCTCCAGGCGCATCCTCCTTGGAGATCCGATCGGCGATGGACCCACCCGCGCCGTCGTCGTGAAACGTGACCTCGACCACGTCCCCAAGAGCCGGCTCGCCCTCGAAAATGGTCTGGTCGGTGACGGTGAAGACCCTCGTGTCAACCGTCCAGGCCGTGGCCGTGACGGCGTTGAGGACGCCCTTGAACTCCTGGACTTCCGCGGGCTCGCTCTCGCTCTCTGCCGCCTGGATCTCGGTTGCGCGCAGGGTCCCCGCAGTCGTGGGCACGAGGGTCGCCGTAACCGTCGTTCCCGTCCGCAGGTCGCGCGCGGAGCGAATCGCACCGGAGGAGCTTCGGCCAGAGAACCCCGTGCGCGCGTTGATCTCGATCTCGACGCCGTGCACCTCGATGTGTTGACGATGGCTATCGATGGAATCGATGGCGCCGGTTACCGCGAGCGGATTCTTCGACTGAATGATGATCCGGTTGGCCGGGAAGCGGCCATCGGCCTCGCGGGCACCGACGTGAAGCGTCACCGAGATGCCGGGTGCGAGGCTCAGCGGTGTGAGCGACCGCCCGGAGAGCATCTCGGTCACACCTCCCGCGAGGCGGAAGTGAGCCGGGACTCCGACGAGCGAAAGATCGTCGCCCGAGACCGCCGCGACCGTTCCCGACCACTTGCCCGAGCTCTGAGCGGCGCGTGCGGACGACGCGCCCGAAACGAGAAGCGATACCGCGAATGCCAGGACCGTTCGTTTCTTCCAGTCACCCATCTCGAACCTCCCTCCGGCCATCGAATGGATCAGCCGGTGAATGCAGTCTAGGATGGGTGTCAGCGCTCGGCACAAGTTTCATTTTGTATTTATCGAACTTTTATGCGTTCCAATCCGAAAGAATCGTGAAAGAAGAAACTCTGGTCGAAGGCCCCTGTGACGCAGCGCACACTGTGGTCCTCGCACACGGAGCGGGCGCGCCGATGGACTCGCCGTTCATGAACCGCGTCAGCGCGGGGCTTGCCGCGTGCGGGATCCGGGTCGCGCGCTTCGAGTTTCCCTACATGGCGAGGCGGCGCACGGAAGGCAAGCGCGGCGCGCCGGACCGCGAGCCTGTCCTGTGCGCACGCTGGAAGGAAGTGATCGAGCGGTTCGGCGGCGGTCCCCACGTCGTCGTCGGGGGCAAGTCGCTCGGCGGTCGGATCGCAAGCATGGTCGCCGACGAGGTGAGGGCGCGCGGGCTCGTGTGCCTCGGCTACCCGTTCCATCCTCCCGGCAACCCCTCGCGTCTGCGCACGGCCCACCTGGCAGACCTTCGCACGCCGGCGCTCATCGTCCAGGGCGCGCGCGATCCTTTCGGTACGCGCGAGGACGTCGCGGGTTACACGCTCTCTGGTGCGATCCGCATCGCGTGGCTCGAGGCCGGCGACCATTCGTTCAAGCCTCCCGCGCGGTCGGGCCGCACGGAGGCGCAGAACCTCGAGGAAGGGATCGCCGCCGTCGCCGGGTTCGTCGTGGGGCTACCCTGGTAGGGGCGCGCTTTCCTCGGGCGGATCGACGGGGACGGGCGCGTCGAGAAGCGGCCGTGCGAATGGCCGCACGAGTCGGCCGAGAAAGCTGCCAGCGGGTTCTCCGCGGGCGAGCGCCTTGAGGCGCCGGACTTGCTCCACCACGAGGTAACCCACCGGGAGAAGCCACAGGATCTCCCACAGGAACCCGTCTCCGGCGCCGAACGCGGCGAGCGAGACGAGCGTGTTGAGCGCCGATGCGGCAAGAAGAACCGTTGCCGTGATCCGTCCCCAGCGCACCGCGTCGAAGCCGAATCGGCCTGCGAGGACTTCCTGCTCGCGGACCGCGAGGAAGGCCAGCACGGGCTCGAGAACCCGGAAGCGATCCTGCAGGCCCTGTTCGTCGAGCTCCGTCGCGGTGGTCTGCGAAGAGCCGTCGGCCGGACTC
Organism: Acidobacteriota bacterium; assembly: GCA_031370065.1. Classification (GTDB taxonomy): domain Bacteria; phylum Acidobacteriota; class Thermoanaerobaculia; order UBA5066; family Gp7-AA6; genus DAHUXD01. The sequence continues at coordinate 1,802 of JANMPW010000403.1, read as the reverse complement.
GCCTCCTTCGGCCGCCCTACGGACTGCCAGACGGCGAATCCCAGTGCGACGGGAAGCGACCCCATCGGCTCCTGTCCCGCGATCGCGCTCGCCAGCCGCAGCGCCGATTCGAAGAAGAGGTACGCGGCGATCGGAAGAGAAGGGGCGATCCAGCCGGGCAGATCCATCGTGCCGCCCGCGTTTCCGACGAGAAACGCGACGAGGCCGAGAAAACCGATGCAGAAGAGGGGAACGGCCGAGGCGATGGTCATCTTCAGGGCGGGAGCCCCGAAGTCCCGCTCCATCTTCTTCTGGATGTCGGCGGGCAGCAGTCCCGCGAGCGGGGCGAGAAGGATGGCGAGGCGGCGCCTGCCGAAGTCGCGGCGGCGGTCCCGTCGGTCGCCCTCGCGAATTGCCTCCGAGACCTCGTCGTAGCGCTCGAGCCGCCGGATGGCGTGGCGCTCCTCCCAGGCGGCGAGGCGGTACCGCATTGGGCCTCCGGCTGTCGGGCCCGCGTCGAGGACCTCGAAGATTCGGCCCTCCCATTCAACGGCGGTGCCCGGGTGCTCGGCGCGCGTGAGCGTCCGCGCACTGCGCGCGGTCCAGGACTTCGCGAAGGGGCAGAGGATCTCGATCTCGCCGCTCTTCCCGATGCGGACCTGGTCGGCGCCAAAGGCGCGCGGCGGCGTCATGAGGGAACCCTCCCTGCGAGGCAGCTTACATGCTGCACCTGTTGTCGGCGCGCGTATCGGTATAGCGTTATGCGATGGCTCGCGGCTGGGGCAGGAGCGAGGAGGATCTCGGCGCCGAGAAGGAGCACGCCCGCGAGGCGGCGGAGAAAGCTTCGGCGCGGCCCTCCCGGGCGCACGCGGAGGACCTCGTGCGGCGCCGTTCGCTCGAGTTGTCGCTCGCGCGCATCGACGATCTGCTGACGAAGACGGACAACCCCGCCCGGCGCGCGGCGCTCGAGACGGCCCGCGTCGAGCTGCAGGAACGGCTCGCGGTGGACGGCCCCGGCACGGCCCCCCGATGAGGGTCGCGACCTGGAACGTCAACGGGATCCGCGCCCGCGAATCCCAGGTGCGGGAGTGGATCGCGCGCGACCGGCCCGACGCCGTGTGCCTGCAGGAGATCAAGGCGAAGCCGGAGCAGGTGCCGGCGATGCTCTTCGAGTCGGAAGGCTACTGGTGCTACTGGCACGGCGCCGGCGGCTATTCCGGCGTGGCGCTGCACGTGCGCAAGCAACTGTGCCCTGAGCGGCCGGCCTTCACCCACCCCGAGTTCGATCACGAGACCCGTATCGTCGCGGCCGACATCGGCAAGCTCACGGTGGCGTCGGTCTACGTGCCGAACGGCGGAAAGGACTATCCGGCCAAGCTGCGCTTCCTCGAGGCGCTCGAGGGCTACGCGCGGGAGCGCCGCGCGGCGAGGCGCGAGCTGCTGATCTGCGGCGACCTGAACGTGGCGCGCACGGACCGCGACGTGCATCCGAAGGAAAGAAAGGCCGGCGTGATCGGGCAGCGTGAGGACGAGCGGGCCCTGTTCGAGAAGATGATGGCGCACGGCCTCGTGGACGTCGGCCGCTCGCTCGATCCGGACAACGAGGGCCTCTTCACCTGGTGGCCGCCCTGGCGCAACATGCGGCAGCGCAACATGGGTTGGCGGATCGATTTCATTCTCGCGAGCGAATCGCTCGCGCAACGCGCCAAGTCGTGCGTCGTACGCCCGGAGATTGGCACGAGCGACCACGCGCCCGTCATCGCAGAGTTCGACTGAGGAGGTTTCATGAGGAAATCCCAAGCCTTGATGGGATGCGTCGCCGC